>RYWC01000060.1 GCA_003979335.1 Clostridia bacterium | reverse complement strand
AGATGTGTATAAGAGACAGGCATACGAATGCGCAAACGCCATTGACACGGGCACCTACGGTCAAAATCAGGCAAAAAGCGTTATTTTAAACGTTAAAAGCGGTTTAAACGGCTTATTGAACGCCAACAAAGACAACTGCTTTTCACAGCATTTAAGGCGGCTTATAGCTATATGCGACGAAGTGCGCGAAGATTATGTTTACTCCAAAGATTTGCGCAAACTTCAGATTGCAATTGCAGACGTAATTATAAACGTTAAACTGTATTAATTTGCAAACTTAGCGCAAATTAATGATATGAACAGAAATTTTACCGCAATTTGCGCGGCGCTTTTGATGTGCGCGATTCTGATTGTTTTTTACGTCAGCCCCAAGATGGGAAAAGGCACGGTTGGGTTTGCCGAAAACTATACGGAGAATTCTGCCGAAACAATTTCAGGGGGTGCGGACAGCGGAACGGGTAAATTGATTTATCTGACTTTCGACGACGGTCCAAGCGACAGAGTGACCCCAAAAATTTTAGACGTTTTAAAAGAAGAAAGCGTAAAAGCCACATTTTTTATTGTAGGAAAACACGCGGAAACGAGAAAATATCTTATAAAGCGCGAATTCGAAGAGGGTCACACCGTAGCGGTACACTCATACTCGCACAAATACGACGAAATTTATGCCGACAAGTCAAGCCTTTTAAAGGACATTGACAAATGCAACGCCTTAATTAAAGAGATAACAGGCAAACCGACAAATCTTTACCGTTTCCCCGGCGGAAGTTTTTGGGTCGACTCCTCGTTAGTTAAAGCGGTAACGACGCACGGCATGCGTTATGTTGACTGGAACGCCTCTACGCGCGACGCGGAAATTTGCGGAGCAACCCCCGAACAGCTGTATAAATCGGCAGTAAACACACCGGCAAACAGACAGCACATAGTTATGCTTGCGCATGACACCACAGACAAATTGACGACTGCCGCCGCGCTGAAAGACATAATAAAATATTATAAAAGTCTCAACTACACTTTTGCAGCTTTCTGACAAAAGTTTGTTTATTTAAAACCCCCGTCGCCTGTTGCGACGGGGGTTAAATTTATTCTATTATGATACGCCGTAAGTTTTACGGTATTCTTTCATTTTGCCGAGATACTCTTTCCCCTCTATCACGCCCTGTTCAATCGCCTCGATAATGTCAGCCATGGTTACGATAGAGTAAACTTTTACGCCGAACTCTTTATATACTTCCTGAACAGCGGAAAGTGAACTTTCTAATCCGCGCTCCATTCTGTCAACCGAAATAACCATACCTGCAATTTCCACGTTTGCCGAAGCTTTGAGCTTGGGAAGAATTTCCCTTAACGCTTTACCCGACGTCATAACATCCTCAACAATAATGACTCTTTCTCCGTCAGAGAGCTGTTTACCGACAAACAGACCGCCCTCTCCGTGGTCTTTAACTTCCTTCCTGTCAAAACAGTAATCGAGGTCAACTCCGTGGTTGGCATAAAGCGCGGTAGCCGCCGCAACCGCAAGCGGAATGCCTTTATAGGCCGGACCTACAAGAGTGTCCGCTTTAATGCCGTTTTCGGCAATGCACGCGGCGTAATATTCGCCCAATTTCAAAAGTTGCGAACCAGATTTATAGTTGCCTGTGTTGATAAAATACGGGGCTTTTCTTCCGCTTTTAAGCGTGAACTCTCCGAATTTCAATACGCCGTTATCCACCATAAATTTAATAAATTGCTGTTTATAAGTCATAAATTTCTCCCGATAGATATAAAATTGCAATATTTCTGTGTTTTTTGCATTAGACCCCTATATATGCTTGATTTAACGGGGTTTTTAACGCTTTTAAAACATTAGTCTTATAACGGTAGACCCCCATATATGCCGCAACTAACGTATTAATTGAGTTTTAACACTCCGCAAATTTCGCTTACACTTTCTATGTTGTGTCTGTCAAGCCAGGCGTTCAATTCGCCTATTATTCTCGGCATTGCATAGACGTCCGCAAAGTTTGCCGTCCCGACTTGCACCGCTTTAGCCCCTGCCATCATAAACTCCACGGCATCTTCACCCGTCATTATTCCGCCCATACCGATGACGGGAATTTTAACCGAATGGGAAGCTTCATAAACCATTCTGACAGCTATGGGTTTTATACCGGCCCCCGATACTCCGCCCGTATTGTTTGCGATTACAGGTCTGCGTTTTTCCAAGTCGACAGCCATACCCGTAAAGGTATTGACAAGTGAAATACAGTCCGCGCCGCCGCGTTCCGCCGCCTGCGCGTTGACAGGTATACTTTCGACATTAGGTGAAAGCTTTACAATCAAAGGCGTGATTTTAAGCGAAGATTTTGAGACCTTTGTAACTTCTTCAATACTCTGCGGCTTTATGCCAAAAGCCATGCCGCCAGCTTTAACGTTGGGGCAGGAAATATTCAGCTCAATCATATCCGCAAGCCCGTCAAGCTTTTTACATATTAAGCCGTAGTCTTCAAGCGTTTTGCCTGCAACGTTCGCGATTACAACAACGCCTTTCTCTTTTAAAAACGGCAAGTCGTAATTTATAAAATGCTCAACCCCCGGATTCTGTAATCCAACGGCGTTTAAAATGACGCTTGTCCCCTCAGCTATTCGGGGTACAGGGTTCCCTAAACGGGGTTCTAACGTCATTCCTTTTGTGCTTATTCCGCCTATCGAAGCGATGTCGTAAAGTTCGTTGAACTCCCTGCCGAAGCCGACCGTGCCGCTGGCTCCGATAACGGGATTTTTAAATTTTACGCCGCAAATATCAACCTGTAAATCAGCCATATTATTCTTCCGTTTTATTGGTTTCCTGCACTTCTGTCTGTTCGGAAACTTCGGGCGCGGATACCGTGTTAGCGACCGATTCTTCAGGATTCTGCGTCTTTTTTGAAGCAATGCTCTCTTTTACGGAATATTCAAGTTTCAATTCGTAAAGTCTTTTGATAACGGCTTGTGGATTGTTTACAAAACCAATTTTTATGCGCTGTCCCCTTACCGTTAAAAGAATTTTTCCGAAACCGAAAATCGCGCCGTCCAAACCGTGTGATTTCGTGTTGAAATTCTCCACTTCCGTAGGCGAACACTGAACGCCAGCTTTTATAAATGTAAGTTTTCCGTCTTTTAAAATAATGGGGCTTTCAGGCAGTTTAATAAAGTATATAAGCCAAAAGATTCCGCCTATCACCATAATCAAGCCCAAAACAATAAGCAAGACGCCCAACAAAATAGTATAATTAACCGCTTTGCCGTCAAGTGCCGCAAGCGCCCCGATAAGGCTTATCACGCCTATCACCGTAAAAATTAAGCCGACTGCCAAAAAAATGCCATATGTAATAATATACATTGTTTTGACGTATTTGCCGATTTTTTCTTCATTCATAATTTATATCTCCTTTTATAATTCAACTTTGTTTATTTCGAATACGGGTCCGTCTTTGCAGACACGAGCATTCTTTCCGTCGGAAGTTTTACAAACGCAGACGAGACAAGCGCCTATTCCGCAACCCATTCTTTCTTCCAGGGATACGAAGCAAGGAATATCTATTTTTCTCTCGCTAAGCTGTGCTTTAAGCGCGCGGAGCATTACGGGGGGACCGCATGCTATAATCGCATCCGCATTAAATTTTCCGTAATCTTCTAAAAACGCTTGCACCGCATTACCGTGTTTACCGTAACTGCCGTCATCAGTCGTGACGGTAAGGGTTTTGCTCATTTTGAACTCGCCCAAAAGACAAACGGCGTTTTTATTGCGGAACCCTATATAGGAATAGAAATCTTTATCGTAATTTTCCCTTAAAGCCGCAATTAAAGGAAAAACTCCCACTCCGCCGCCTATGACCGCAACCGATTTATAAGCCGAAAGGTCAAACCAATTGCCCAAAGGCAGAAGAATTTTCAGCTCGTCCCCGACCTTTGTCTGCTTTAATTTTTCGGTACCTCTGCCCTTTATCTGATAACACAACGTGATTTCGTTGCCTTCCACTTTACACACGCCCAAGGGACGGCGCAAAAGCAGAGATTTATCACCTGTCGCAAGGTTGACGAACTGTCCGCCGTGAATTTCGCCGACGCTTTCGTTTATACGCAAGCTTATCGAGTAAATATTTTCGGCAATTTCTTTGTTGGAAACGACCGTTGAAAGCAAATCTTTCATAAAACTCCTTATCTTAAAGCTCAAACGCCCATTTTACCGATGACAGACGACAGGTCTTTTTGCATATCCACGCAAGCCGCGCGCGCCGCCTCAGCATAATCAAGCCCCGAATAACGCGCGTCTTTGTATGCGCAGATAATTCCTCTTGAAGAGTTCACCACTCCGCCTAAACCGTTTTTATCAAAACAGACTTTAAGCATTTGCGCGCTTCCGCCTTGGGCGCCGTACCCCGGAATAAGGAAAAACGTATGCGGAAGTCTCTTCCTCAATCTTTCCGCTTCCTCGGGATGTGTCGCGCCGACAACCGCGCCGACATCCGAATATCCGTATTCGCCAATACTGTCCCTGCCCCAATCCGAAACAAGGTCGCCCATCTGCTCGTAAATGTAATTACCGTTTTCGAGTTTTAAGTTCTGAAATTCGCCGCTTGACGGATTAGAAGTTTTTACAAGCGAAAAAATGCCTTTATCGTGCGCTTTCACATCATCCGCAAAAGGTTTGATACCGTCATAGCCGAGGTAACCGTTTACAGTAAGCATATCCGCTTCAAAGGCGCGTATTTTGTTGCCGCAAACATCCGTTTCGCCAAGGTAAGCTTTGGAATAGCAACCTGCCGTAGACCCTATATCGTTGCGTTTGCAGTCCGCAATCACTATAAGACCTTTCTTCTTTGCATAGCTTACAGTTTCTTCAAAAGCTTTTACGCCTGCTGCGCCGTACATTTCGTAATAAGCTATCTGTACTTTTACGGACGGAACCACATCGTAAACCTTGTCTATTATCCCTTTATTGAACTTTAAAATAGCTTTTGCCGCGCCGTCAAAGTCCTTTACGCCCTTTTTCATATCATCGGGCAGATAATCGAAACTTGTGTCAAGCCCTACGCAGGTCGGGTTCTGCAATTCGATTATTCTTTTAATTAATTTATCAATCATAGGTTTTGCCTCCCTTTCAATTTTTTCTTTTAAATTTAAAATTTCAGTTATGTCGGATGTTACGCAAAGCAAACAGATACCGAAGTCCGTTAAGAAT
>RYWC01000059.1 GCA_003979335.1 Clostridia bacterium | reverse complement strand
ACACATAACGTCACTCGGCGGAAGAAATCTTACGAACGTCACGGTGCAAATCTGGGACGGCGAAGAAATGATTGCTTCCAAAACAACGGACGAAGAAGGCAAAGTTTCTTTCGATTTAAGTAATAAAAAATATACCGTTAAACTTTCGGAACTTCCTGCCGGCTATTACGTTGACAGAACTTTGACTGTTGACGGCGGCGAAGCCTTGACTAAGATAGGCGTAGCTTCCGCAGTTATAGAAAGCGGAACGCCCGCGAGAAAATACGTCAAAGGCGACGTTATGTATGATTTCGAACAGACCGTTTTCACTTATAACGAGAAATCCGAAACGAAATACGACACTAAGAAAATAAAGCTTTCCGAACTTTTTAAAGAAAAGAAAGCCGTAATGCTCAACTTCTGGTATGTGGGCTGCACTTGGTGCGCAAAAGAATACCCTTCTATGAAAGCCGCGTACGAACTCTATGCCGATAAACTTGAAATTATAGGCATCAACGACCATTACCAGCAACAGGACGACGCGACACAGATTAACCAGACAATAGAGGACGAAGTTCCCTACCTTATGTGCCGCGACGCAGCCGGCATAGGTCAGCTTTTCGACAAACCCGGCGCGCCCTATACCGTTATGATTGACAGGTACGGCGTAATTTGCGAAATTATAAGCGGCGCTGTGACCGACCAGGACGAATGGGAACAATTATTTAAACAGTACACCGCAGACGATTATGCACCCGCGCCTATCGACCCCGATAATCCCGGCGGCGACATATTCGTACCCGATAAACCCGAAGACTTCAATGTAAGAATGGCTGAAAGCCACCTTATAAGCAGGGCGATAAATAAAACGGGCAACTCGATGTTGTTCTCCGAAGACGTAACCACAAACTCCGACGGCGGCAAATCAGCATGGCCTTGGGACCTTACAGAAGATAAGACGGCTATTTACCCCACCAACACGAAACACAGGGGAACGGTAAGTATTATCTATGCGGAAGTAGAGCTTGAAAAAGACCAGGTGCTTGCATTCGATTACAAAGTTTCAAGCGACAGCGCAGACTGCTTCTATGTTGCGGTTGACGCACGCGAAGGCATAGGTAAACAGGTGCTTATGGTATCGGGTCAGCAGGATTGGACCACGGGCTACGCTTACGTTGCATTGGAAAAAGGCACGCACGAAATAGCGTTTATGTATGCAAGAACTTCCGTCAACGGCGGCGGCGACGATATTGCATATGTTAAGAATATAAGGTTTACAACCATAGACGATATGAATGCCGACCTTATAGATAAGGATACCTCGCTTGAAATAGCTTATCCTTCAGTACGTCAATACTTTGATAAAAACGTTATGCTTTATAACGAATTTGAAAACGTATATCTTGCAAAAGACGGTTACTACCACGTCGGAAAAGCTGAAACCGAGAGTGCAAACGACCCCTACCTTTTTGCGGACATGACACACTCTACACCTTTCTTCGGCAACCCTGACACCAGCTTATATACCGTATTTTTAAAATATAATGATGCAGGCGGCATGATTATAGGCGGCAAGAATTACACCGACCAGTTCGCTTCATATGTATCCTACTGCTCTAACTCCGATTATAAAGGAATGGTTCCCGTAACGGAGGAATTGAAAGAAATTCTCGACGCGTACTACAAAGACCAGATACCGGCAAATTCGCCCTATTATTTGGAAGACGGCTGGCAGCTGTTCTGCGTATCGCACAGAACTTACGGCAAACCCGTTGAGTTGACCGACCCTATTATCGGTCTTGCTCCTTTCTCGGCTTTCCAGGCGAAAGAAACTACGGGGCTTCCCGATACAGACAACCTCAACACTGCAACTTTCAATTCAATAGTAATGCCCAGAGGATATCTGTATAAGTTTGTTCCCGAGCATTCAGGCGTATATTATATACACAGTACCGATACCTATATTCTGGAAGGATACCTTGAGAGCATTGACGGAGGTCTTTTCGACAGTTCGTTGAAATTGGCGGCGCATTTGGGAACTCCTCTTGCTGAAAGCGACAGCAGGTTCTACAGGTACGGCGGAGAAGAAAACTTCAAAATATACCACTATCTGAATAAAGGCGAAACTTATTACGTTTGGGTAGCCTTCTCTACAGTAGAAGTTCTCGGTTCATTCAAATTCAGAATCGACCTTATTGGGGACACTTACGAATATCTGAGCCCTGCTACGGATGAAGTGTATTCAGGCGACGAAACGCAGATACCCGTACACGCTGACGCTTACTACGACGAAAGTGCGGATTTGTATCGCGATAGAAAATCCGGCGAGCCTATTTACTGCGATTTCACCGAATGGTCGTTCTTATTCGGCAATTACCCGATTGAATATATTCTTCAAAACAGCGATAGCTTCTTCAATTTAAGCACAATTAAAGATAAAGACGGAGTAAGCGTTCCTTTGGAAGTTGAAATTGCTGGCGAAAAACTTGTAGGCAGAGACTTCACCGAAGATATGTTAGAATATCTGAAAACGGCAACGCCGGCACACGCGGTGCTTTCAGTAACAATTGACGGAAAACCTGTGAACATCAGTCTTACAAGGAACAGAATTACCGTAACAAAGGACGGAAAAACAGGTTATGCAAGTATTTCTCCGACCGCAATGGCAACAGCAAACGGACAGACCGTAACAGTTAAATTCGGCGAGGACGTCAAAGACAGCAACGGCAATATTACGCAAAAGGCCCCCACGGTTACGCTCAAATTAAAAGTCAGTGAAGGCAAACTTACCGTATCTTCGGGCAATAACGTTCTTGGGCAGACGGATTACACCGCGCACGACGTGAACGACAAACTCTACGGAATGGTTCCCGTTGATAAAAAGCTTTACACAATATTGCAACTGACAAACTTAGTGTACAGAGGCTACAGTAACGACAACGAATGGCTTATGGCTTGCTGGTATGTAGTTAAATTGGGTCCCCAATCTTAAACGGAAGTAAAGAGGTAAAAAAACATGAAAAAGATTTTTAAAAGATTGACGCTTCTTTGCGCAGCGTTCTGTATAACTTTCTCAAGCGTGCTTATTTCGGCATGCGATAACGAAACAGAAAACACCGACCCTACTCCGCCTCCTTCCGACGACATAGTAATCGATTACGGCAAACCCGAATTAGACGGCTATGTAATAACGCTTGTATACCCCGACGGAAAACCCGTTAAAGGTACGGACGCGCCCAATACCAATGTAAACGCGCGCGTCGGAGTAAGGCTTCTCGATGAAGACGGCGAAGTTATTGACGGTACTACGGCAAAAATAAACGTTTCCGGTACCGCGGTTATTAACCACAAATTACCCGGCAAATATAAAGTTGAAGTGCTTAACTGTCCTTCGGGCTACGCCCCTAACGAAGAAACTTTTATAACTTCGGAAGACAAGGCCTGGCATACATTCAAATTGGACTATGCGCCTCCTGCTCCTTATAGCGTGACGGTAACGCTTCCCGACGGCTCACCGGCGGTCAATAAACGCGTAAGATTCTATGAAGGCAGCACAATGGTTACCGAAGTCAGAACGGACGATAAGGGCGAAGCGGTAACACCTGCTATCGACAGAAGAAGTTATGATGTTGTGGTAGTTATAGGCGATAACGATAACTATATACAGAAATCTGTAAAATCGAACGTTGCCGCAGACCCCGTTTCAATCAGTTTGGAAGAATATTATAAACTTGCATTTGACGACGCGCACAAGTTGGACGAAGAAACGGTTAAGTCTTGGGATGAGAAGTTAAACAACTCTTTGGTAACAAGGTTTGACATAACGGGTAACAACTACGCTTATACAGCAAATGTTTCCGCAGGAAAAGAAGTATTCTTCTCCTTTACGGCGCCTAAGACAGGAAGTTATACAATAGGTTCAAAAGGCGTGAACGACCCCAACGACCCCAAAAAGGATATCAGCGACTATGAAATCAAGTTCTATGCAAACGATATAAGCTATTTCGACAGCGGACTTACAATAGATAGCAAAACAAATAGCGGCAATAACATTCAGCAGATGCGCGTAGAAAAGGGCGAAAAACTTACTTTCTCGGTTACGACTTCTTCCGGAAATGCGGGAATAATAGATTTCCTTATCTGCCAGCCCGTACCTGCGCCCATTAGCACAAACGCGGTTGACCCCGGCGATTATACAGTAACTTTTGAAGATTATCATACTGCCATATTGAATTTCAAACCTACAAAATCAGGCGTTTACACGGTTACTTCCGATACTGATTTAGACGTTCAGCTTGTAACTTACGCAAATGGCCGTCCTATTCCTCTTGTAGACGGCGCCACAAACGACCTTACAGGAGATTTCGAAGGGCTTGTAGGAGACGACAACAGCAAAGACGGCAGAAACTTCAAATACAACGAAGTAGTTAAAAACAGCTATGTTGGCAACACTTACAGCTATCATATTATGATTAAAGACGCGAATATTTCATATCCTGCGCAGGTCAAAATAAAGATAGAAAGAACTGCGGATGCGCCTGACGAAATTCAGGTAATCCATAAGACAGCAACTACAGACGTAAGCAAGAAATACGAAGATCAGCAAGGCGCATTTACCTGGATGCCGGCAGACGGTTCAATAGAGACTGTCGAAGAAAACGGACTTTGGTACGCAGTTGTCGACGGAGTAAAAAAGCCCTTGGTTGCGGCGATAACCAAAAAACTTATGGGACTTGCAGACGGAAGACCTATAGAGCTTGAATACTCTTTCTCCACTGTAGAGTTGTTCGGCGACGATGGCGGAAACATCGGCGGCGGAGATTCCGACGGACGTAAAAACACAAACCTAACCGTTTATGAAGATTTAACAAAGCGCGACATCGATTGGAATTACACTGAATTTATTGCAAAGTACGCAAAACTTGTAAACAGCGACGGCGTATACGAAGTAAATGCCGAATTGAAACTGTTCCTTGAACGTTATCTCAATCAGAGATATACAGACATTACAAGCGATACGGCAAAACCCAATCAGCCATGGCTTCTCGGTTGCGGATATTACGCATAAAATTTAAGGTAATACAAAAAAAAATACCCCCTCGTGCGAGGGGGTATAATTTTATAAAAATTGCATAAAACACGTTGTTTATTAAAAATATACGATTTTAAAGTTAAAATATACAATTAAGCTTGTATTTTATTACATTTTTTGCAATAATTCGTTTGCAAATTCCACAAACTAATGTTAAAATTATTATATAA
>RYWC01000058.1 GCA_003979335.1 Clostridia bacterium | reverse complement strand
AAGATAAACGGAACGGGCAATGTGCCCGTTCTTTTTTAATTATATAATATTGTAAATATTGCGGAACAGTTCCACTTACTTCTCTTAAATAAATTTAAAAAATCTTGTAAAAACCGTTGACATTTTTCAAAACTACTGTATAATATATAGTAGTGAACAAAATTTAAAGGAGGTAAGACTATTGAACATTCAGTACAAAAAGGGTGTAATAGAACTCTGCATTCTTTCCGTTCTGAGCAAAAGAGATATGTACGGCTATGAACTTTCGGAATACATATCAAAGCAAATTGATATTTCCGACGGTACTGTGTACCCCATTTTGCGCAAACTGAAAGCCGACGGACTTGTCAAGACTTATCTGTCGGAAGACAGCGGCGGACCGCCGAGGAAATATTATGCGCTTACTCAGACGGGAATGGACAATTTTAAAAGAGATGCCGAAGAATGGCTTTCCTTTACCCGAACGGTAAATAATATGATTAAAGGAGATTGATTTTATGACTAAGGAAAACTTTTTAGAACAATTGAGAAAAGAGCTTAAATTAAACAATGTAAGCGATATAGACGAAATCATCGCTGATTATGAAGAACACTTTGAATTTAAAGTTGAAGAAGGCAAAACCGAGGAAGAAATAGTTAAAAAATTGGCTTCGCCGGAAATTATAGCAAGAGAATATGCCGAAACTCCTAAACAGATAAACAAATTCGAACGCGGAGCTAAAATAACAGGCGTTTCTGCACTTTCAGTAGTTTTTGCTTTGATATATGCCTTTATGTGGGGTTCGGTCGCAGTTCTCGGCGCATTTGCATTGGTAGGTCTTACTACGGGATTCTGCCTGATTACAACCTTAAACATTGCAGGGCTTATACCTTTTATGCCCTACCTTCCCTCTTTTATAATCGGCATTGCGTGCTTAGGGCTCAGCGTTATTTCGGCAATCGGCTGTATTTATCTTGCACTTTACGTCAAGCAGTGGGGAAAAGCTTACTTCAGATGGTGCAAAAACACAGTAAACGGCAACGCTTACCCCTCCGTATCCATGCAGCCTAAACTTTCAAAAAGAGCCGCTTTCATACTAAAACTTACCGCAATGATAGGTCTTGCAGTTTTTGTTAGTTTCTTTGTTATCGGATATGCAACGATGTGCGTTTCCGCCGGCGGTATGGAACCCTGGCACATCTGGAACTGGTTTGTCTGAAATGTTGCCTGATGGCAATATTTTTTAGGGCAACTATTAAATATTATTTAGTAGTATACTATATTTATCGGAGAAAAAATATGATTTACAACGTAATTTGCGGTGTTAGTTTTATACTTTACATTTTAATAAGCGGACTTTTAGAAAAGACGAGAAAAAAAGAACTGATTTTAAGAATTTTAAGTATAGTAATTTTTGTCTACAAAGCTACCCATTACATACTTGAAAACATAAAAGGAAATCTTTGCATCCCTGTTGAGATAAGTTGCATAAGTTATTTCCTGATACCTTTGATTTTGTCGTTCAGAATAAAAATGCTTTACAACGTCGGCGCATTTTTCGGCATTGCCGCAGGAATAGGATATTTTGCATTTTATACTGCGTGCGGATTTACGGTTTATGAAAGTTTTTCCGTTACCGATATATTAACGGGATGTTTCTGCCACGGTTATCTTTTTGTGTGCGGTCTATACCTTTTCAAAAACTATACTTTTGACGAAAAGGGGAAACTTTCGATATGGGTTGCGCTTTTGGGAATGCTTGCTTGGGCATTGGTATTCTACGATGTGGAAATACGCGGAATCACTTTTATTTATTACATAATAAAACCTCAGTTCCTTTTGATTTTTCAGAGTATGCCACTGAACGTAATGATAATTATGGTATATTATCTGGTGTTGGCTGTTGCTTTCTACGGTGTAGTAAAACTTTTCTATAAACTGAATTCTAACCCTAAACTTTTAAGAAAGCGGCTTTTGGCTACCGTTTGACAGAACAAATAAAAATACACCTACCCGTAAAAAGGCAGGTGTATTTTTTTAAAATCAGCACATACTGATACGGATATGAAAAGAAAAATTTTTATCTGCGCTGTATTGTTTTGTCTATTGACCGTGCTTACGCTGATTCCGGCTTGCTCACAGACGGCAAGCGGAGACACTTCGCTGAAAAGCATTACAAAGCCCTATATCGGTGAATATGAATGCGTGGAAGCAAGGCTCGGGCAAAGAGACCTGCTTGAAAAATACGACTTTATAGTTATAAATCTTCTTGACGGCGAAAAAATGGAAGTAAGCTTCAAACCTAAAGACGGGAAAAAGAAAACTTATGAAGGCAGTTACGAAGTTTCCGACACACGGGAATTTACCGGCGAGATTGGCATTTTTGGCGTAAGGTTTAAAGAGACTACAAAAATCGAAAACGGAAGTTTTATTATTACAAAAAATATTATGTCCTCTCCCCTTATCTTAAAGTTTAAAATGAAATAAAGTTAAAAACGCACGGCATGCCGTGCGTTTGGTTTTTATTCGGGTTTGTAATTGCCCACAATCTCTTCAAGCCCTTCCGTATCCACTTTCTGAAAAACTGCGTTATCCGAAACAGGCATAGCCGTCGGGTCGATATCGCTTATTGACATCTGCCCGTCTTCCTGCGTTTTAGATGCAACAAGTTTTTCCGTCTCCTCATCGTAAACAACAAAATCATATTCCATTTTTACAAGATTTTTATCGGAATACATCTGCTCTAAACGCTGTTTGTTTTGGGCTTCTCTTTTTTTTCTTCTTACAGAAAGAATTATATAGACCAAAAACAACAGCAGAAACAGCGAACCGCATGCAATCACTACAATATACTTTGCATCCATAATTTTATTATAACCGCGATGCTATAATATGTCAAGTTTATTTGATTTAATCGGTAAAAGGCTGTATAATCAGATTAGTAATATTTTACGGGAACTGAGAATGGATAAAAGAATTATAAAAACAAGACAAAGAATTAAAAACGCATTTATGCAGCTTACTTTAAATAAAGAAGCAGGTAAACTTTCCGTGACCGATATCACGGAAAAAGCCGGAATAAACCGTTCGACTTTCTACCTGCACTACGCGGATGTAAAATCTATTGCAGAAGATATCGACAAAGAATTTGCAAAAGTTATAGAAAAATGCCTTGACGGCTTTGACATCACCGATATATACGGCTCGATATATAGCTTGTTTTCCTATCTTACAGCAACTCTCGATAAAGAAGAAACAAGTAAAAACTATATTATTTTTTCAACCGAATCGGTTGAAATTGCTGAAAAGCTTAAAAATATGCTGAGCGAAAAAGCAAAGGAAGCTATTATTTCCGCTTTCCACGAAACGGATACAGGCAGGCTTACCATCCCTTTAAACTACGCCTCCTCCGGCATTGTGGACAGTTACGTCAAATGGGCGCGCGCAGGCGAAAGCAGTAAACAGCTTGAAAAGCTTGTAAAAACCGTAAGCGAAATCACCGATTATATTATTGAGAATCTGACCATAAACAGACGGGCGTAACAGCCCGTTTTTTATTTTACCTTTAATAAGTCTTTTACATAAAAGAACATTAAAATAAATAATATATTACTATGAAAAAGATTATGTTTTGCGGCGGTGGAAGCGCCGGACACGTTATACCGAATATTGCGGTTTTGGAACAGGTTGCAGACATATACGATACTTATTATATGGGTACCGACGGTATCGAGAAGAATATCTGCAAACAAAACGGAGTAACTTTTTACGAGTGTTCTGCCGTAAAGCTGGTTCGAGGAAAAATTCTTTGCAACTTAGCTTTACCCTTTAAACTTTTCAAAAGTATTAAAGAAGCCGGCAAAATTCTTGACCAGGTAAAACCCGACCTTATATTCTGCAAAGGCGGCTATGCTTGCGTACCCCCTGCGCTTGCCGCAAAAAAAAGGCACATTCCTGTAATCACGCACGAATCTGACGTTAATGCAGGGCTTGCCAACAAATTTATTGCCAGACGGTGCGTAAAAGTACTGACCACATTCCCCTCCGCGGCAAAATGTTTTGAACGCGGAATATGTACGGGAACGCCTATGCGGAGCGGTCTTTTCGGAAAAAACAAAGCCGAGGCGCGCAAATTCTTCGGGTTGGATATGCGGCCTACCGTTGTCGTTCTCGGAGGCGGAAGCGGCTCAAAAATAATCAACGAGCATATTCGCAGGATTGCGCCTAAAGTCTGTAAGGATTTCAATATACTGCATATCTGCGGTAAGGGCAACCTGATTCCGAGCAATATTTACGGATACAAACAAACGGAATTTACCAACGATATGGGGTTAGTTTATGCTTGCGCGGACGGCGCGGTATCAAGATGCGGCTCAAACACCGCAAACGAACTGGTTGCTTTAAAAATACCCACTCTTTTTATTCCACTTGAAAACAGAGCAAGCCGCGGCGACCAGGTTGAAAACGCCGAATACTTTAAAGAGTTGGGTCTTTGTAAAGTGCTAAGTGAAAAAGAACTTTCCGACGTTAAGCTTACAGACGGAATATACAACTTAATGAATGACAGAAAACTGAAAAAAAAACTTGACGCAAGCGGCGTCAAGTGCGGAAACGACAAAATAATAAAGGAAATCAGATTAACCCTTCGATAAGTATTTTCAGACCTATACCGATAAGCACTACGCCGCCAATAATTTCAGCAACGCTTGCCTTTTTGCGGAAGAGCTTACCGAAAGATTTACCGATAATAACTCCTATAAGCGAAATAACAAATGTGGTTACGCCTATAATTACAACGCTTATCCACGCCCACATCTGAACATTGTCTACGCCTGAAAGCATAGAATTTAAGCTGAAACCGACAAAAAGCGCGTCTATGCTTGTTGCAACTCCCTGAACGAGAACTTCGACTACGGAAAACTTTTTCGGTTGAAGTTCTTTTTCTTTTTCAATAAGCTCCTTTATACCGTCGTAAATCATTTTACCGCCGATAATAAACAAAAGCGCAAAAGCTATCCAATGGTCGTAAGTATCGAAAGCGTCTATACGGCTGAACGCCATTCCGACATAGAAACCTATTATCGGCATTACCGCCTGAAAAAGACCGAATGTAACAGGCATAAAAACAGCTTTGCGTTTATTTAAATCTCTGTAAACCATTCCGTCGCAGATTGATACGGCGAAGGCATCCATCGCAAGCGATACGCCGGATAAAAATACGGAAAGTATTATTCCCCACAACATAATATTATTATATCATACTCACATCGGG
>RYWC01000057.1 GCA_003979335.1 Clostridia bacterium | reverse complement strand
AGATGTGTATAAGAGACAGATACAGGCAACAATGGTGGCGGCGAACACGCTCACAGGTACACTTGGGTAGACGATGAAAACGGTACTACACACCACAAACATTGCGATGTAGACGGGTGCGACGCTCCCGATATAGCTGAGGAAAACCACACTTGGTCGGGAGACGAATGCGATAAGTGCGGCGCAACAAAAACAGAACAGACAGACAACGCGATAGTTCCCGAGTATAAGGGCGAAGCGGCAGGTCCAGAAGCAGGCGAAAAAAATATTACTTCTTTGTTCAAAGCTTCCGACTTGAACGCAGGCGTTCTTGATACCGATTGGACTAACGGCGTAGTTTCCATCCCTAAGGGTACCGAACTCAGGAACAGGGTAGACACAAGCGCAAAATACACCCGTTCGGTTAAAAACGGCTCTATTACAATAACCGTGCCTGCAAACGGCAAGCTTAAAATTGCTTTTGCAAGCGGTTCAAGTTCGATTGGCAGCGCAAAATATAGACTGACAAAAGCGGATGGCTCTGTTGAAGAAGTTACTATAGATACCGCAGACAAAGTCCTCAAAGAGTTGGAGCTTGACGCTGTTGCCGGTACTTATAAATTCGAAAAAGCCGGCGGTACGGTTGACGTATTTGCAGTTGAACTTAACTACACATCAACGGCTACGCCCATACAGGCAATAGAAGTTACGGATATGGGAACTACCGATTATCTTGTAACGCAGAAAGTTGACTGCACCGGCGTTTCGTTGGTTGCAAGAGACGCGAATAACGTGCGCATACCTATTAAGCTTGAAAACTGCAAATTCGATACTTCTAAATATAATCCCAAGGCGTCGGGCGAGTATGAAATCGGCGTAACCTATTTCCTCAGCGACAACCTTGACAGCGAAACAAAAGAATTTACCGCAACCTATAAAGTAAAGGTTTATACGGTTGATTCTATCGAACTCAGCACGATAGGTTTAAGTTCAAATAAACAGGTTTCCGTTCAGCAGGCTTATCTGCCTAAAGGAACATTCAATAGCGATTATCTTACCGTGGTTGCTACTTGTAGCTTAGGCGACAATTCTATAAAACAAAAGTTAAAGGATGATTGGTATACCGTATCAACCCCCGTGCTTACGGAAGAAGGCAATAAGGCGGTTACCGTTTCTGTAGATTCTACTTATACGGTGGATAATAAAAATGTAAGCGCTACATATAACGTTGCAGTCAAGGCAAAGAAAGACGTAGTTGAAAATAAGGTTGAAGTAACAGTCGGTGAAACGGGCGAATTCAAAACGCTTACGCAGGCGGTTCAGTACCTTAAAGCTTGCAATTACGAAAGCGGAGTAAATAAGGTTGTAAAACTTGAGGCAGGCACATACACAGAAAAAGTATGGCTTGATATCGACAATGTAACCTTGGTCGGCTTAGGCGCGGAGATTGACGATACAACGCTCAGTTATTCGCTTGTCGAAGGAGACGCAGACGCTTTAAGCGGCGGACTGTGGGCGCTCAATTGCGCAACCTTGCACGTTACGGGCGCAAATTTCAAGGCTTACAATCTCGCTATAAGAAACGATTTCGATTATATAAACAATGCAGGCAATTATTCCGGCAACCAGGCGGCTCAGGGTGTTGCGCTTACGTTGGACGCAGACGGCGCAACTATTTACAAGTGCCACCTTTACGGCAATCAGGATACCCTGTATATGAAGAGCGGCAGGTCGCATTACTATCAGTCGCAGATTGACGGAAATATCGACTTTATCTTCGGCGGCGATAATGCCCTTGCTTACTTTGACGAATGCGAAATAGTTGCAATCAACAGAACTAAGTTAGATGCAACAACGGGCAAAGGCGGCGAGCAAAACGGCTACGTTACGGCGGCAAAGCATTCTTCGGGTACTAAGCCCAATTACGGTTACATTTTCAACAATTGTAATTTGACGGACGACGGCAAGGTTGCGGACGGCGCAATGTCTCTCGGCAGGCCTTGGGGTCCCAGCGCGACGGTTTCCTACATCAACTGCTCTTTCTCGGCGGCTTATTCTCAGCAGCCCAGTGACAGCGCTGATAAGATTCACCGTTGGAACGATATGAGCGGCAACAGTCCAGAAAACGCAGATTTCAGCGAATACGGCTCGAAGGATGCGGAAGGCAACCCGATAATGCAGACTGCGGTTAAAGGCGGAAAAGTTCTCACCGAAACAGAGGCGGCTAACCATACGAAAGCAAACCTATTCGGAACAGCTAACGGAAACGTCGGTTATACCACGGCATTCGATTGCGATAACGAATACGCGAAACTTAGAATACTTGTCGGGCTCGATTCGGGCGAAATTCCCGAAGACCCTACGGTTAGTATAGTTTTGAAGGGTGACACAACAATTCCCGACGGAAACTGCGGTGATGCCATAAATGAAAAATACAGCGAATACTTAACTTGGGATGGGTTGTGTAAGTTTCAGGCAAGTAAACCAGAAAACGGTATCCAAGTCGATACAACTACAGTAATTACGATTAACATCGTCGGCGAAGTTTCGCTTGTTGCAGGTTATCAGTTGCCCGGGTCAGATTACATTATAACTTACAGCGAGGGCAAGGCTACAATCAGGTTCACTTCAATCACGGGTACTTACGGCGACTTTATCGGAAGCATTGTTATAGATACTTCCAAAACGCCCGAAGATACGCAGACCGTGGATATAACGGTAGATTATAATGACGGTGGCGCAACTGCCAACAAAACGCTGACCGCGGTTGTCGGCTCGCCTTTGGCAAAACCTGCAGACCCCGTCCGCGACGGATATAAATTTGTCGGTTGGAAAGTGAACGGCGCTGACTATGATTTCACACAGAACGTAACCGAAGCGTTTACGCTTGTTGCCGAATGGGAAGTTGCCGGCGATATAGACCTCACCGCCGGCGGCACGGTCAATCTGTTTGAGTTCACCACAGGTCAGGTACAGGGTAACACTTCCACTTACCGCGGTATAATAGTAGACGCAACGGAAAGCGGTGCAAAATTCGCACCCAGAGACAAAGACGTTCAGGTCAATGCCGGCGTTAAGCTTAAGTTTAAGGTAAACGCAGGCACGACTAAGGAACAGATAGGCATTAGCTTTACTGCGAATGCAGGTTCGAATTATGAACCCACGTTTACTATCGAAGTGGAAATGATAGGCGCGGGCACCTACGCGGTTGTTACGCTTACATGCAACAGTTATCCTTCGACGATGACGGTAATTATTAACGCGTAATAATTAATTAAAACGCTAACTTTAAAAACGGCAGCCTTCGGGTTGCCGTTTTGACGTTTTTGTGGTATGATATGATTATGGTACTTGACGAAGAGTGTAAGGGCTGTCTTTATAATAGCCAGATGAAAAAGGTGGAGCGGAGCCAGACGGACGCTGATAAGGTGCAAGCTTTTAAACTCGGCGTAAAAAAGCTTTGCGAAAATCCCCCCAAAGATTATTGTTCCCCCCTTTTAATGCGCGACATAAACAGACTGCATAAGAAAATTTTCGGGCAGGGAATAGACTATTCGGCAGAGAAAAAACTTTTCAACGGCAAACTTCTGGAATTGGAAGAGGAAATCTATAATAAAGTCAAATCTTCCGCCGAACCTTTGAAAGAGGCGTTAAAATATGCGATGGCGGCTAATTACATCGATTTTGCGAGACTTGCCGATTTGAACGAAGGCGCCGTGCAAAAGGTTATAGAAGCCGCAGACAGAGCCGAACCCGAACAAAAGGCTTACGAAAATCTTAAAAATAAGCTTGAAAACGGACGGACGCTTTGTTATCTTCACGATAACTGCGGCGAGATAGTTTTGGATAAAATATTTATAAGATTGGTCAGGGAGATATATCCGCGCGTTGCAGTGACCTCGGTTGTGCGCGGCAGCGCGGTAATCAACGACGTTACGTCGGAGGACGCGGCTATGGTTGGGCTTGAAAAGTACGCCGAAGTTCTTCCCAACGGTTCGGATGCCCCCGGTACAAATATAAAGGAAGTTTCTTCCGCCGTTTTAAATCTTCTGAATAGTGCGGACGCGGTAATTTCAAAGGGTTTGGGCAATCTTGAAACGCTTTACGGCGAGGGCTACGGGATATTTTATTCGTTTACATGCAAATGCAAACATATTTCGGAAAGGTTCGGCATTCCTCTGTGGTCAGCCGCGCTTATCGAAGAAAAAAGGAGGGAATGTAATTGAAAGCTACGGGCTGGGATTTAATGAAGCTTGCGCAGACGTTGGACGGCGATTTCTGCCTGTCCGATTTTACCCCTGACGAACTTGACGAAATGCTGGGGCTTTTGGACGACGGTATGACCCCCGAGCAGGTGCGCGAAAAGTATTTCGAATTTTATGACGACGTTAAGGACAGAACGCTTGACAAGCATAAGTGGAGCGATTAAAAAATAAGCGGCGCGGACGATATTCGTCCGCGCCGCTGTTAATTTGTCTTTTACATAACAACTTTGTTCTGCGCTTCAAAAAGTTCTTTTATTTCCTTGGGGAAACGGTCGTCGGTAATCAGCACGTCGATATCCTCTATACGGGCAAAGGTATAGGGGTTGATTTTACCTATCTTAGAGCTGTCAAGCATCATATAAACCTGACGCGCTTTTTTGAAAACGTCTTTTAAAAGCTCGGCTTCAATCTGTGAATTGCACGAAAAACCGTGGTCGGGGGTGAACGCCGTAGCCGACACAATTGCAATTTCGAAATTGGTCGCGTCGAAATATGCCTTTGCCGCAGGGGAGGAGGTGGAAAGGTTATCTTTCATAAGCTGTCCTCCGACGACAGTAATAGCCACGTTCTTTTTCTGCGCAAGCTCCATAGCAACGGCAATACCGTTGGTGAAGATATTGCACTTCAAATCGGGCATTTCCTTTGAAAGGTACATTGCGGTTGTGCCGCCGTCAAGGAAAATGCACGCGCCCTCGTCAATAAGATTTGCCACCTTCTGCGCTATGACTATCTTTGCATCGGTGTTAATTGTTGTCTTTTTGGTGTATTCCTCGCCTGAAACTTTCTGCACCTCTTTAACGGACATTGCGCCGCCGCGGATGCGGATAATTCTGCCGTCCTCTTCAAGCTGAAGCAGGTCGCGCCTTAACGTCATTTGCGAAACGTTGGGGAA
The DNA here is from genome assembly GCA_003979335.1 of Clostridia bacterium. Next base: position 176 of record RYWC01000057.1, on the reverse strand, counting down.
TACCTCTTCAAGCTGTTCCAAGGTCATTTTGCCGCGTTTATCCAAAATTTCGGCTATGTCTTCGACTCTTTCGCGCTTCATAATCTCTCTCCTCGGATTAAATAATGAAAAAATGTGAATTTTAACAAAGATTTCATTTCGATTTGTTGCAAAACTCACCTATTTACATATAATAT
>RYWC01000056.1:654-5358 GCA_003979335.1 Clostridia bacterium | reverse complement strand
TTTTCACGCTCTACTCACGGTAGAGTTATATTATTTTGTTGTATTTTTTACGCGTAGGTGGTAAAATAACGCTATGGAAGAATTGAAAGACGTCATAGCCAAAAACTTGGTTGAGCTTCGCACTCAGGCAAAACTTACGCAGTTGCAGCTTGCCGAAATGCTCAACTATTCCGATAAAGCGGTTTCGAAATGGGAGAGGGGCGAGGCAATTCCCGATATAAGGGTGCTTATGCGCATTGCCGAAATCTACGGCGTATCGCTTGACGATATAGTAGGTAAAGAGAGCCCTGCCGCGCCCATTCAGACTAAAAAACACATTAACGGAAAACGTCTTTTCATAACCGCGCTTTCCGCAATTTTGGTGTGGTTTATAGCTACGGGGATATTTCTCGTGTTCTATTTTATCGTCCCTACGGAAAAATATTCGTATCTTGTTTTCGTCGTCGCGCCTCTGCCTACGGCGATAGTGTTGCTTGTGTTTTCAAACCTATGGGGCAACAGGCTTACAAACGCTTTAACGACATCGCTTGTACTGTGGGCGTGCGTAATCATAATACATATTTTTACGCTCACGTTTTCCGACTTCGTTAAAATTTATTTCTTCTATATCGCCGCAGGCGTGTTCCAGATACTTATTATTCTGTGGTATACATACAGATGGTACGCGGCTGAAAAGGGCAAAAAAATGCAACAAAAAGTAAGTAACAAGGAAGATTGACAGAATGGATTTGATTAAACTCGCTTCCGCGCTAATACCTGACAGCGACCTTAAAGACCCATTATATTATGAAGAGATATTTCCTGCGCGCAACGTTCTCAAGGGGGCGGAAGTAACGCGTCTTGCACCCTCGCCTACCGGTTTTATACACCTCGGCAACCTGTATTCCGCGCTTGCCGACGAAAGGGCGGCGCATACTTCGGGCGGCGTATTCTATCTCAGGATAGAGGACACGGACGAGAAAAGAAAGGTGGACGGCGCGGTGGAAAGCGTAATCCGCTCCTTGAAATACTTCGGCATAAAGTTTGACGAGGGCGCGGAAATAGACAGCCCCTTGAACGTATACGGTCCCTATTATCAGAGACAGCGCGCTAAAATTTACCGCGCGTTCGTAAAAAGGCTTTTGGAACAGGGGCTTGCATATCCTTGTTTCTGCACCGCGGAAGAGCTTGACGAAGTCCGCGCAAAGCAGACCGAAAACAAGGAAACAACGGGCTATTACGGTAAGTACGCAAAGTGCCGCAACCTCTCCGAAGAAGAGATATACGCAAAACTTAAAAGCGGCGCGCCCTTTGTAATCCGCCTCAAATCGCAGGGGGATATAGAAAACAAGTTTACTTTCAGGGACGCGATAAAGGGCGATATAACGGTAACAGAAAACAATCAGGACGTTGTAATTTTAAAGTCGGACGGCATACCCACTTACCATTTCGCGCACGCTATAGACGATCATTTTATGCGCACTACTCTTGTAATAAGGGGTGAAGAGTGGCTGTCAAGTCTGCCCGTCCACCTTGAACTGCATAAAGTTCTCGGGTTTAAACCTCCCAGATACGCGCACACCTGTTCGCTTATGAAAATGGACGGCGAGACAAAGCGCAAACTTTCAAAGCGCAAGGACCCCGAACTTTCTTTGGACTATTACAGAAAAGCCGGTTATTTTCCCCTTGCCGTGGTCAAATACCTTATGACCGTTTTGAACTCCAACTTCGAAGAATGGCTGTTGAAAAACCCCGACGGCGACTACCGCGATTTTAAATTCAAAATCGATAAAATGGGTAAAAGCGGCGCGTTGTTCGATTTGGATAAATTAAACGACGTTTCCAAAAACGAAATTTCACGCCTTTCCGCAGAAGAATGTTTCGGCTTTTTAAAAGAATGGGTTGACGGGTTCGGCACGCAGGCTGACAAGGCGCATTTTGAGAATAAGGAATACATCGTTAAAATACTTAACCTTATAATGGGCACTTCGGGCAAGAAGAGAAGAAAGGACATCGAACGCGCCGAACAGGGCGTAAGACTTTTCGATTACTTCTTTGACGATACTTTTGCGCCCGTCTATTCATACCGTTTCGATAAGGATACGGTAAACGGAGTTCTTAATTCTTTTGCGCAGGTTTACGACCCTGCCGACGACAATCAGACGTGGTTTGCAAAAGTCAAGACGGTCGCGTCCTCGGTCGGATTTGCCGCGGAGATGAGCGAGTATAAAGCTAACCCCGAAAAGTTCAAAGGCAGTGTTTCGGACGCGGCGGAAATTTTAAGAATAGCCGTAACAGGCAGCCCCAACTCGCCCGACCTTTGCACAATAATGGGCATTCTCGGAAAAGAACGTTCGGTCGCAAGGCTTCTTGGCGGCAGGCTTTAAAAAATAAAAACGTTTTCCGTTTACCGTCGGGCGGAAAGGCGTAAAGTGTTACAACGGTTTTAAGACTTGCATATAATGGTAAGTCTGATATTTTTAAGAGGTTCTCAAAATGCTTGAACTTATTGACATCAAAAAGAATTATACGGTAGCCGGCGGCTCTGTCGCCGCGTTGAAAGGCGTAAGCGTCAAATTCCGCAGAAACGAATTTGTTTCCATTCTCGGCGCGTCGGGGTGCGGAAAAACCACACTTTTGAACATCATCGGCGGACTTGATAAATACACCTCGGGCGACCTTGTCATTGAGGGTAAATCGACAAAAACGTACAAGGACGGCGATTGGGATACATACCGCAACCACTCCATAGGTTTTATCTTCCAAAGCTATCATTTAATTCCACACCAGACGGTGTTGCAGAACGTCGAGTTAGCCCTTTTGATTTCGGGCGTCAGTAAGGAAGAGCGCCGCAGCCGCGCAATTGCCGCGCTTGAAAAAGTAGGGCTCGGCGATAAATTGAAAAACCGCCCAAACCAGCTTTCGGGCGGTCAGGCGCAGAGGGTTGCCATTGCGCGCGCGCTCATTAACGACCCTGAAATAGTTCTTGCCGACGAACCTACGGGCGCGCTTGACAGTAAAACAAGCGTGCAGATAATGGAGCTTTTAAAGGAAATTTCCAACGATAGGCTCGTAATAATGGTTACGCATAACCCCGAACTTGCCGAACAGTATTCCACGCGCATTATCCGCCTTAAAGACGGCGAGGTGACGGACGACACAATGCCCTATGACGGCGCGGACTTAAATGCCGCGCAAACGCCTGAAATCACCGCCGCGCAAGTTGTTCAAAGCCAAACGGACGGCGACGGCGGAGCTATATCCGCAACCGCCTCGGGCACGGAAGTCAAAAAAGAAGTTAAGAAAACAAATAAAGGCAGAAAGAAAAAGGCTTCTATGTCGATAGGCATGGCTTTTTCGCTTTCGCTTAAAAACCTGCTATCCAAAGCCAAGCGCACGACTATGGTTTCGTTTGCGGGCAGTATCGGAATTATAGGCGTTTCAATGGTGCTCGCCATTTCCGCCGGCGTCAAAGGCTATATTGCGGAAATGGAGGACGATATGCTTTCGGGCTTCCCTTTGACCGTTACGGAAACCGCCGTGGATTACGACGCTTTAATGAACTTTGCAAGTTCGGCAGGCACAAAGGTAGACCCCACAAGGTTCAAAGACAAAGTATATATTAACAGCCTGATAGAAACGCTTATGGGGCTGGGCGATACGATGACAACCAACACCGTATCGGAAGCCTATCTAAATTACGTTGCAAAAATGCCGTCGGAATACTATAACGCTCTTTTGTACGATTACGGCATAAATCCTGCAAACAGTATATACACAAACTTCCGTCTTGACTCGGAAGACGCAGGCGAAGAAGTGTCAGTAACGGGCATACGCACAATGTACACGGCTGTGCTTAAAGAAGTAGGCAAAAAACCCGGCAACGAAAAATATACGCAGTTCGCGCAGGTTATCCCTACGGTCAGCACGTTTGCCGAAATACCCGATAATTACAAATATATTTTAAACCAATACGACATTCTTGCGACGTCCGCAGGCGAAGTTTCAGCGCTTACGGAAAATGACTTGAAAGACATTTTCGAAAGCAAGGACAGTATAATTATGGTTGTAAACGACAACGCTACAACCGATTTGGTTCTCGGACAGTACGGCTATTTCACTCAGGAAGAATTTCTTGCATATGCCGAGCGCGCGGACGATATTTCTCAGGGCAACGAAGTTGACGCGGATGCGGAAAATCTGCTTCAAAGTTATCTTGATGGAAAGGATTTCGATTTCTTCCTCGACGGCGAGGGCGAAAGCAAATTCAAATGGTATCCCAACGACAGTATTTATCAGAAAGTCGGCGACAATGAAATGCTTATGGTGCCGTCCTCTAAGCCCACAGAGACGGGTCAGCCTATATATGAAAAAGCAAAATACAAATACAACGCGTATTCCGAAAACTTCGACAAGACCGACGCGGACAACGTCGATTTGAAAGTAAAAGTTATTCTGCAAAAGAAAAAAGGCGTTTCATACGGCTGTCTTACGACGGGTATGTATTATACAAACGCGCTTACGCAACACGCTTTGGAGACGGGCAGGAAGAGCGAAATAGTAAACTTTATCAAAGACGAAGCCAATTGCCCCGACGGTCAGCTTGACGGAATACCTTTCGTATACCACTTTAATTACGAGGGAACAGCTTATCCTTTAAACATAAGCTACGTTATGGGCGCAAGCGGCGGCATGATGCAGAGCATGATGTCGGGTATGATGGGA
>RYWC01000056.1:0-644 GCA_003979335.1 Clostridia bacterium | reverse complement strand
GACAGCGACCAGTTTTCGTCGATAAGGATTAAACCCTCCGTTCTCGGCGGAGGGGATATACCTTTGGCTTTCGCCGTCTATCCGCTCGACTTTGACAATAAAAATCTTGTAACCGATTATCTCGACGTCTGGAACGATATGTGTGCGGAGGGTCAGACTTACGTCTGGACGGACGGGGACGGTGTAGAACATTCGACTGTTTTAGACGAAAAAGACAAAGTAAACTATACCGACCAGGTTGGTCTGATTATAACCATGGTGAACACTATGGTTGAAATGATAACGATTGCCATTGTCGCGTTTACCGCGCTTTCGCTGATAGTTTCAACGGTAATGATAGGTATAATCACCTACGTTTCGGTAGTTGAACGAATAAAGGAAATAGGCATACTCCGCGCGGTGGGCGCAAGAAAGAAAGATATAAAACGGCTGTTCAATGCGGAAACGTTTATGATAGGTCTTGCCGCAGGACTGTTCGGAATTATAATTACCTATCTGTTGTCGCTTATGATTAACCTGATAGTCGGCGCGCTGGCAGGCATAGCAATATGCGCGCTTCCTATCTGGCAGGCTTTGATAATGGTGACGGTAAGCGTTCTTTTGACGCTTGTATCGGGATTGATACCTGCGTCTGCGGCGGCAAA
>RYWC01000055.1 GCA_003979335.1 Clostridia bacterium | reverse complement strand
GCGAGTACATTGTCGTCGGCGCGCAAGAAACGCCTGACAATGACTGTTTAATAGGCGATAAGGTACTTGCAATGATAGCCGATACATTTTTGCAGAGCGGCGGAAATAAACCTTTATCGAACGTGTGCGCGTGGGGAACTTCTTTCAAAGGAAACGAATTGAACGCAGTCAACCTCCCCGTTATATCGTCGGCGTTCGGCAATTCAATATCATTCAGTTGGCGGTATGAGGACAACTATTCGGCAGGTGCGGTGGCGCACTATGAAAATTCCGGGAACGGTGCAAAAGGCTACTTCCAAAACAATCAACCCTATACCGACTATTACGGCAAAATATTTTATTACAATTTTGATTTACAGGTGCAAGGACCACAGCCTGACAGTCAGAATTTAGAAGAAATCGGACGCGATTTGCCGAAAGGCACAAAAGTTACCGCATCAAGCGGCTATGTGTCAACTGTTGGTAAAACCCCGTATATTTTGCGTAAGGACAACAGGGAGGCGTTACAGTGCAACTTCCAAATTGATTTTGTGACTAACACTGATATAATAATCGGCTCGGCGCTTGCTTCGTATTGCCCTGCGGTACGCGGCTCGGACGTAAATCTTAAAGCAAAATTATATGTGTTCGATTCGGAATTAAACAAATTCACGGACCATGTGGAGGCGTGGGAGGACGTGGAGCTTGACAAATTGCCGAGCGCGGACATATTTATACAGATTTCCAAGGACGAGTATTTTACGGTAGAGGCAAGCGCATTTCCTGCGGACGGTAAGTCTTGGGCAATCGTTACGGCGCAGACGAAAGAAGAGGGCGGAGTGCAAGTCGAGGACGAGTTCGGAAAGATAAGTGAAGAGAAAAGAACAACGGGCGGAGATTTGCTTATAGGCAGGAACATAGAAGTGACGGCAGGACAGAAGTTCGAGCCTATTTATTTTACAAAAAAACGGGAAATTTTTGACCGCACTGTATGGAAAGATATTGTATAGGAGGATTAAAAAATGATATTTTTTATTGGCAATGACGGAACGGTAATCAATTCCGTGCCGTCGCCTGTTTATCAAGGTTCGGCAGGAGTTAACGATATATACGTTGTTGCGCCGTTTGCGTCGAACTTGCAGGCTACAGTAGCTTTTAAGCTGCCAAACGGGGTATATACAGAGCGATACCCTATGAAGCTTGTAAACGAGATAACGGAGCTTGTAAACAAAAAAACGGGGCAAATGTGTTCGGGTTGGCAGTTTTCTATGCCGAACAACATAACGGAATATTTCGGGACTGTGACGGCACAGTTCTTTTTTTATTCCGCGCAACAGGGTAAGCAAATCGCGTGCAGTGCGACAACGTTCACCGTCGGTCGCGGCGTACCGCCTATTTTGCCTGACCGACCGACAGATGATGTTTATGAATTGATTTTGGTGAATATAGCTGCTTTACAGCAAGACATAAAAAATGTAACAAGCAAAGCAGTAGTAATTTGGGGCTTTAATAAGTCGACGGAAATATCAGATTTAAATTGGGAGGTAAAATAAAATGTCAACTTTTAAACCGATAGCAATAAACAAAGAGGGTGTTACACTCGCATATAATGAGGGGCAGTACATCGTGGCGACAAAACCGTTTACGGACGGCGAAAATGTCTATGAGGCAGGGGTGTATGTGGACATGCTCGGCGGCAGGCAACAACTTACAATGCAAGGACCTCAGGGCAGGCAGGGCGAACGCGGTGAACGCGGCGCAACAGGTCCGCAGGGCGTGCAGGGAATACAGGGGGTTCAGGGACAGGCAGGACTGAACGGTAAATCTTATGAAATAAACGGTCAAGTGGACAGTGTGGAACTTCTTCCTGCGCCGTCGGCAACATACTTGGGCGAAGCTTTCTATGTGGGTACTGATATGCCTCGCGATGTTTACGCGTGCGTGGAATATGAGGGAAAACTTGTTTGGGAAAATCAAGGCAAGTTGCAAGGTCCCGAAGGTCCGCAGGGCGTGCAGGGAGTTCAGGGCGAACAGGGAATACCAGGTCCCGAAGGTCCGCAGGGCGTAAGTATAAACTGGAAAGGAGTTTGGACAAACCAAACACAGGTAAACAAAAACGACGCGTTCAGTTATAACGGCTCGTCTTATATAGCGCAGGCGGACAATGTGGCAGGACCGCCAGAACAAAACGGAGACTGGGGACTTTTAGCGCTTAAAGGCACAAACGGACAGCGCGGACCTCAAGGACCGAAAGGCTACGGACTTTCGGCGAGAGAGTGGGACATAAAAATTGTAGGAAACGTAAGTGAAAATTATTTTCCCCAAGAAGTTCTTCTTTATGTTGACGGTATCGAAACTCGTCTTGAGTTTGAAGCTCTTAATGAATCCCAGACGGTTTACGGTGCAACAATTTGTTTTTCAGGGCATACTTCTTGGGTTCCGTCTGGTAGCACTTTTCATGGAGAAATTTTATATGTGGATTTAGACGGGAATGTTAAAAGATTGCCGTACATAAGAAGTTCTAATACACGAACAACATCTCTGATTTCTTTATACGGAGAGCGTTTATTGCCGATAGAAGTTGAAGCTTCGGAATAGGAGTTGATTATGAAACAAATAAAACTTAAATCTAACGGTATAGGGCGGTACGATGATGTATCGCCCTTTATAATTACAGACAGTAAATTAATATTGCAAATTGATTTGCCGAGTTATAACGGTGAGTTTTACCTTGCTTACGGTGTAGGCGGAAAAATTTCAAACCGATTGCTTCCTCGTAGCGGACAGATAGTTTTGGAAAATCTTACGGCAGGAGAGCTGAATGCCGAAGTCAGGCATTGCCTTAAAGGCGAAGTCATAAAAACATATAAAATCGAGCCTCTTTTACTTAAAGAATTAGACGGCGCTATTTCTGCAATTCCGGAGTTTGAAGAGCTAAACCGCCATATATGTGCCGTTGAACGCAGTTTTAAAGCGTATAAGCAAAATGCTGAACAAGCGCAGAAGACCTTAGAAGATAACGTTTTTGCACTTGTCCGTTTTGCCTACAAAGACTATTGCGCAAACGTTTACTTGAACGGCGGCTCTATTGAGGAGTTTTTGAAAGAATTCTGTTTTAACCTTTCAAAAGAACAAATAGAACAATTAAAAGGAGAATAAAAATGATTAAATTAAAGAAAATATTCACCGTTTTGCTTGCGGCAATGATAATTTGTTTTATAACCGTAGGCTCGTTTGTATCAGCTTTTGCAGACGTTCAGCCTAACGGGCAAAGTGAAGAACAAAATACAACGGAAAACATAGTAGACCCCGATATATCATCGAATTACGGCACTATCGACGAGCTTGTGGCTGGTTTTAAAGCTTATTTGAAAAATAAGTACGGCGACGACTACGAGTACTGCTATAACTTAATAATCGAGCGGTGGGGAAGTGTAGAGGCATACTTAATGTCATTCGGCGACAAATTGCCCGATGAATATAAATCGGGCTGGGAAAAGTTTGTGGGGTGGTTAGCTGATTACTCTGTTGTTTGGGCGCCTGCTCTTGCTGTTATTCTTGTAGTACTATTGGCCGTCATAGGTAAAAAGCAGTTTAATAAGCTTGTTGAAAAAATTGTTAATGTAAAACTAAGTCCAATTGTAAAGGAACTGAATACACAATCCGATGCAACCGTTGCCATTATACACGCGCAAAAAGCTCTTCTCGGAACAAACGAAAGGTTCGTTGAAACAGTGAAAGAGCTTGAATACAGTGAAAAGGGGCTTAAAAATGAGTAGTTATAAGACTTACAAAAAAGAAAAAAGGCTGTATTTGGCATTCTCTATTGTTGCTTACTTTCTCCCGTTTATAGTAGCGACAGTGTGCCTGTTGCCTTTTATAAAGGTGGCAGAGGGCTTTAAAATAGCAATCGGAGTGGGTGTTGTGGTGATTAACGCAATACCTTTTTTAATGGGCGTATTCAGAACGTTCTTTGCTCACTTCCCTATGTTTAATATGCTTGCCGTTGTATTTATTTCTCTGGCAACGTTTTTTCGTCTGGATGTCTTTAAAAACTATGCGGATATATTTCTTTGGATTGAGCTTTCGGCGGCGCTCGGCAGTGTTGTTTCATGCATATTATGGGCGCAATACCGCAAGTTTTCCGAATATAGCCGTACAATGACGGCGACTGTGCACAGTAAAGCTTTTAATATGAAGGAGGAAGATAATGATAAATAATTTTGATAAGCGCAGTGAAACCAAGTCAGAAACAAAGACGTTAAAGCCTAAGACTTTTGCCGCGGCAATAGATGCGGCAACTGTTTCGACCGTAGTATTTCTTTTTGCGGCTGTTTTACTTTTATACCTTACAAACATTTCCGTAAATATGAATATGGGATGGAAAGAGTTCGGTTATGAGACTGTAATACTGTACATATTCACAGTGACTATAAATTTTCTTACACGTTCTATCGCAAAACGTAAAGGCAAAGAGGTAAAGGCGCACGTTGCTGCGTTTGACGAAGTGACGCGGTTGGAACAGGAAATTATTGAAAAAGGATTTCGCGGACTTGAAAGCGTTTACTGCCGCCGTTGGGAAGAACAGGAACTGAAATACGCAAGAAAAAGACTTCTCTCATCTGCCGGCGTAGACGTTGAAAAGTTTGAAGAAGTTTATTTAAAGTTTTCCAAAAAGGAATTGATGGTGCGTCGTGAAGAGTTGGGATTGACGGAGTTTCAACTTAAAACCGTATTTAAAGCTAAGAAAATAAAACGTCTGCATTATGAGGAAAGCTATTTATCCGCAAATCTTAAAGAGGGGCGACGGGCTTCTCCGACAGGCGGAATGAATACTGTAAAGTTTGAACGTATACGCACTCTGCAATATTTAATTACAGCTTTTGCTGGAGTGAGCGTTTCCGCATCGATTGTATTGGATATAATTGCGGAACCGTCTTTCGGTACGGTAGTTATGTGCATAATTAAACTTGTGACAATTCTTATTTCCGCAATTGCCGGTATGATTGGCGGATATAGAATTACAGCCGAAATGCAGACACAGGAATTAGTGCGGAAAGCCGCGGAGCAACAGAATTTCATAAAATGGTGCGAAAAAAATGAGGAATAACAAAAAGCAACATCATAAAGCAAGCTTAATTCTATTTAATAAGGTATATGATTTTTTCGGAATTTTCACGGACAAATAACAATTTTTTAAGCCTCCCTACAGTGGAGGTTTATTGTGATACAAAAAATTTCATCCGAAGAAGTATTAGAATATCTTGGCAGCTATCTTCAGCTTTCTTTGGCTGAGATGGATGGGCGGTCCGAAAGAAAGGGGAACGACTTCCTTACAGGGCAGTACTATGCGTTTGTGGAGTGCTTGGAAATTATTACGCTCTACTGGGATAAAGCCCTGTCTCTTATACACATCT
>RYWC01000054.1 GCA_003979335.1 Clostridia bacterium | reverse complement strand
ACTTATAGCGGATGAAATAGCCGCCGGCAGAACCGCGATTTTTTTGGTGCCTGAAATTTCTTTAACTCCGCAGATGCTTACGCAGCTCCGCGCGCGTTTTAAAGGCGAAGCCGCAATATTGCATAGCGGTCTTACGGCAGGCGAAAGATTCGACGAATGGTGGCGCCTCCGTTCCGGCGAAGCAAAAATTGCCATAGGCGCAAGAAGCGCCATATTCGCTCCGCTTGAAAATCTCGGGGTTATAATAATAGACGAAGAGCACGACTCCTCTTATCTTTCTGAAACGGCGCCCAGATATTCCACCGCGACTGTCGCAGAAATGCGCGCGGAATACAACGGCTGTAAGCTCATTCTCGGAAGCGCAACCCCTTCCGTTGAAAGTTTTGCAAAGGCGGCGGATGGGGAATACAATTTAATAGAACTTCCTGAAAGAATAAATAAGCAACCTATGCCGGAAATAATTATCGCCGATATGCGCAAAGAAGTAAAAAGGGGCAATGCGTCGCCCTTTTCTTCAGCGCTCAGAGAAGAGCTTGACAAAACGTTGAAATGCGGAAATCAGGCGATAATTTTTTTGAACCGCAGGGGGTATTCGCAAAAGGTAATTTGCAGGGACTGCGGCTATGTCGCAAAATGCGAAAATTGCGACGTTTCCCTTACATATCACAGCGAGGACGACTGTTTGAAATGCCACTACTGCGGCGCAAGGTATAAGATGCTTTCCGCCTGTCCCGATTGCGGAGGAACCCACGTCAGATACAGCGGCACGGGCACGCAAAGGGTGGTTTCCGAACTCAATGCGCTTTATCCCGAGGCGCGTATAATAAGAATGGATAACGACACTGTGTCCGGCAAAGACGGACATTATAAAATATTGAGTAAGTTCGCGAAAAAAGAGGCGGATATCCTTGTCGGAACTCAGATGATTGCGAAAGGGCACGACTTTCCTTCTGTAACCCTTGTCGGCATTTTGGACGCGGATATGAGTTTGCAGTTTTCCGATTACAGGAGCGGAGAAAGAACTTTTCAGCTTATAACGCAGGTTTCGGGCAGAAGCGGCAGGGCGGATATGAAAGGTAAAGTAGTTCTTCAGACCTATTGCCCTGAAAATTATATTTTGCGGTATGCCGTCAATTACGATTATAACGGCTTTTTCAGAAACGAAATAGAAATTCGCAAAGCTACGTTTTTTCCTCCTTTTTCCCTCATTTGCCGTGTAATGGTGACGGGCGAAGACGAAAAGAAGACGGTTGCGGCTCTTAAAGAAGCGTATTTGGCGATTGAAGAACTCCGTTCGGAAAATCCCGAGGAATTTATATTTTTAAATAAAATGCATTCGCCCGTAAAGAAAATACAGGGCAAACACCGTTATCAGACGCTTATGCGTCTTAAAAGCGGCAAGCTTTTGGAAAAAATCTATAAAATTGCGGCTGAGTCTTCCACTGCGGACGTGCTTGTCTATGTGGAAGAAAACCCCACGAATTTATCATAGGAGCAAAGTATGGCAAAAAGATACGTCGTTCAGAAAGACGACCCTGTTTTAAGACAGAAGTGCGAAGAAGTGAAAGCGTTCAATGCGGAATTGCATAATCTTCTTACGGATATGAAAGAAACCGTGCGCGCCGAAAGCGGAGCGGGACTTGCCGCGTCTCAGATAGGTCTTGCGCTACGCGTTGTAGTAATCGACGTGGACGAGGGCTATTTCGAAATGATTAACCCCGTCATAGTTTCGCAAAAAGGGGAACAGGTAGGCCCGGAGGGCTGCCTGTCTGTAAAAGGTGTACAGGGTACTGTGCGCCGCCCCCTAAAAGTAAAGGCGGAGTACCGCGACCGCAACGGCAAGAAGCATAAAATCACCGCCGAAGGTTTTTTTGCCCGTGCAGTCTGTCACGAGATCGACCATCTGGACGGCGTGCTTTATATTGACAAAGCCGACGAGCTTTACGACCTGCCTGCGGAGGACTGATATGAAAATAGTTTTTGCCGGCTCGCCCGAATTTGCGGTTCCGTCGCTAAAAAAGCTTTTGGAGTGCAAAAGGGAAGTTGTGGCTGTAATAACTCAGCCGGACAAGCCGGTCGGAAGGCGGCGCGTCCTTACCCCTACGCCTGTTAAAGAATACGCTCTGTCGATGGGGCTTCCCGTATACGGCTTTCCTAAAATCCGAAGCGAAGTGGAGACGCTAAAAAGCCTTAACGCCGACATTATGATTACATGTGCTTACGGACAGATGCTTTCAAAGGAAGTTCTGGACGTTTTCAAAGGCGGCGTATGGAATATTCACGCATCGCTTCTGCCAAGATTCAGGGGCGCCTCACCCATACAGGCGGCTATTCTTTCGGGTGACGAATATACGGGCGTAACCGTAATGAAGACCGAGCTTGAAATGGACACGGGCGATATGCTTCTTGTAAAAAGATGTCCAGTAGGCGGTTTGACCTGCGGCGAGCTTACGGAAAAACTTGCGTTGCTTGGAGCCGAAGCCGCGGAGGAAGCCGTCGGACTTTTGGAAAGAGGGGACCGTCAGCTTCTTATGCAGGACGATTCAAAAGCGACATACTGCAAAAAGCTTAACAAAGAGGACGGAAAGCTTGATTTTTCAAATTCCCCCCAACATATATGCCGTTTAATTAAAGCTTTCAGTCCTTCTCCTGCGGCTTTTTGCCTCTTCGGAGGGGCTGACTTGAATATTTTCAGCGCCGAAGAGTGTGAAGCTTTTAATGGCAAATGCGGCGAAGTCGTTGCCGTCGGCAAACGCGGTATAACCGTGAAATGCGGCGGCGGCGGAATACTTATAACAGATTTGCAGATTTCGGGCGGAAAAAGAATGAAAGCCGCCGATTTCGTCAACGGAAGAAAGATAAAAACGGGTGACGTGCTTGAATAATCCGCTTACAGACCCCTATCTTATACTCAGTAAAGTTTATATAGGCGGCAAGTTTTTAAAACAGGCGATAGCCGAAACTCCGGTTGAACCTTTGAATAAAGCGCGTACCGTAAAAATTTGTTACGGCGTTCTCGAAAAAGACGTGTATTTGGAGCATATTATAGGGGCAAACGTAAAAAAACAGCCTAAAAACGCAATTAAAATTATTATAAAAATTGCGCTTTATATGCTTGAATTTATGCAAAAGCACGACTATATGGTTGTCGATTATGCGGTTGAACTCACTAAAAAAACCGGCAAGGACGGCGCGTCGGGCTTTGTAAACGCATTTTTGCGTTCATATAAAATTCCGCCTTTGCCCGAAAAAACAGATGAAAGATTGGCCGTAGAAAAAGCCCCCGTCGCGAACAAAATTATCGAAAAAGTAAACGTTTTCAAAAGGCGAAACCTTGTGCGGCTTATTAAGATAGTTTTCTTTGTTCCGTTCAAAACGCACGCAGACGCCTAAACTTTCCGCGCACAAAATCTGCGCCGCCTCGCTTTTATAACTGCGTCTGAGCCGTTTGACTAACCAGACGGGGGCTTTTTCTGCGGCGATTACACCTTTCAGTCCGTGGGCTCGGTTGCAATATGCAACGCAATTGCTCCGTGCGGCAGTTTTTTGGACGCTTGCGCCGCGCCCGGAGGTAAATCGGTATTGCTTTCAAAAAAATGCGATAGCGTTTGTGCTTGCGAACTGCACCCTCACAGGGTGGAACTTATAAAATCATATGCAGAGCGTATGGGCGCGAATAATGTTAATGCTATTCAGGCGGATAGCTTAGTATATAATTCCGAGTGGGAGCAGGCATTTGACGGCGTGCTCTGCGACGTGCCGTGTTCGGGTACTGGCGTCATAAACGAAAACCCCGATATCAAGCTTTTCCGCAAGGAAAGCGATTTGGTTTCTCTTACCAAGACTCAGTTGAAAATTCTTGAAAACTGTTCGCGTTACGTTAAAAAAGACGGTGTGCTTTATTATTCCACCTGTTCGGTTTTGCCAGAAGAAAATGACAGTACGGTTTGCAGATTCTTGGAATTGCACCCCGAATATGCTTTAATTAACCTTATTTCGCCTCTCGGACACAGGGCAACAAAGTACGGTTTGCAGTTTCTTCCGCAAATTTCGATGGGCGCAGGTTTTTATATTTCGGCGTTCAAAAGAAAACAGGATTTATGAACTAGGAAAGCAAATAAAAGTTGTGCGTTTTATAAAATTTACGCGTTGACGCGTTGCCGTTTTATAAACAGCAATTTTTCCGCATTATGCGGTTGAAATAAATTTTAAAGATTGTAAAAAGGTAAAGATTAGCAAAAGCATAGCGTTAAAATTAAAGAGTTGACAAATTATGATTATACATTCCGCGAAATTTAGTTTAGGCGTTCTGAAATTAATTGGTATAACAGAGTGAAAAAGATTTTACAGGATTTGAGCTTTCAGGGGCTTGAAAATTTAATATTGAATATGGGCGAAAAAAAGTTCCGCGCAAAGCAACTTTATACAGGGCTTATGCTCGGAAAACCCATATCAAAAATAAATGTTCCCGAAAGTTTGAGACAGAAACTTATAGAAGAGTACGAAGACGAGCCTGTTAAAGTAGTTAAGACCCTTACTTCCTCGGACGGAACTGAAAAATATCTTTTTGCGCTCTCCGACGGCAATGTTATAGAGGGCGTGCTTATGAAGTACAAGTACGGCAACACGCAATGCGTCTCTACACAGGTCGGGTGCAGAATGGGTTGTAAATTCTGCGCAAGCACCTTGGGCGGTCTTAAACGCAACTTGACTTCGGGTGAAATTCTCAGCCAGATTCTCGTTGTTAATTCATTGCACGGAGGCACTGCGGACAAGCGTTCTGTTACAAACGTCGTGCTTATGGGCAGCGGAGAACCGCTTGACAATTACAGCGAGGTTGTTAGCTTTTTAAAGAATATTTCCGCGCCCGAGGGTATCAACATTTCAGCAAGAAATATCTCCCTTTCCACATGCGGATTGGTGCCTGAAATTTACAGGCTTGCCGAAGAGCAAATACCCGTTAATTTGACCATATCCCTGCACCAAACGACGGATGAGGGACGCGCAAGGACTATGCCGATAGCTAAAAAATACTCCGTTTCAGAAATTTTGAAAGCGTGTGAATTTTACTTTGAAAAGACCGGAAGAAGATATATATTCGAGTATTCGCTCATAGACGGCGAAAACTGCGACCCAAGGCATGCGGAAGAGCTTATAAAGCTTTTAAAGGGCAGACCCTGTCACGTCAACCTTATAAGACTGAACGAAGTTAAAGAAAGAAATTTAAAAACCGTAACCGAAAAGCAAGCGTATTCTTTTTTGGGTATGCTTGTGTCCGGCGGACTGTCTGCAACGCTCAGGCGGCAGATAGGCGTGGACGTCGGAGGCGCGTGCGGACAGCTTCGCGCAAGCTTTCTGGAAAACGGAAATAAGGAGTAGAATATGCAAACGAAAATAGCCCCCTCAATACTTTCGGCGGATTTTTCCGTAATGGGCGAAACTGTTAAAAAACTTGAAGCG
>RYWC01000053.1:1546-5525 GCA_003979335.1 Clostridia bacterium | reverse complement strand
GCAATATGCTTGAAATAAACGCGGCGGAGGTATCTTTAAAGCTTTAATGGATAAAAAAATTCTCTTGTTTTTTGCAAAACAACCTTACCGTTAAGCCTGTTTAACAGCTCTGCACAAAATTTTGCGCCATCGCTCTTTTTTACTGCTATTGAAAATATGACATTGTTTAAATACTCTGTATGCAAAACGTCGGTTTCTGTCTGTAAAAAATAGCGTTCAGCCGCGTCAACGAAAGCATAGTCAACGCATATTTTGTATTCTTCACACATTTCGTAAAGTACTTTTCGCGCACTTTCAAGATTTTCCGACGCGCAACCCGAATACGCCCTTAAAAGACCGCCTGCGCCCAACTTTATTCCGCCGAAATATCTGGTTACAACAACTGCCGTCTGAACCAAAGACTTGTTTTTTATAACTTCAAGTATTGGCATACCGGCTGTCCCTTGAGGTTCGCCGTCGTCCGAAAAACGCAAAAAATTACCTTGGGCATCGCTTATGTAAGCATAGCAGTTGTGCGTTGCTTCAGAAAATTTTTTGCAAATTTCAGCAACGAACGCCTTAGCCTCTTCCTCTGTTTCCACATGGCGCGAAGCGGTTATAAACCGTGATTTTTCAATTGTTTTTTCGGTTGTGCATTCCCCGTAAACCGACAGGTATTTTTCAGCCATAATATAGTTTAAATGCGGCATATAGCCGCACCAATCGTTATTTTATAAAAATTTTAACGTGTATTTTTTTGCCTTTATGAACGACGTCTCCGGACTTTACGGGCGCGTTTATATCGGTTACTTTTTCATCGTTCAAAGACACGCCGCCCTGTTGGATAAGGCGTCTCGCTTCGCCGTTTGAAGCGCATATTCCGCAAGCGACCAAAACGGGAATAATCGTTTGTGTCACGACTGAAATTTCCTTTTCGGGAAGTTCTCCGCCACCGCCGAAAGCCGCCCTTGCCTGCGCCATAGCTTTTACCGCTTTTTCTTCTCCGTGAACAAGCTTTGTCAATTCGTAAGCCAAAACTTCTTTAGCCGCGTTAATGCGCTCGTCTCTATATTCAACAAGTCCGGCTATTTCGTTTAAAGGCAAAAATGTCAGAAGTTTAAGGCATTTTTCAACGTCGCCGTCGTCTACATTCCTCCAATACTGATAGAATTCATAAGGGGACGTTTTATCTTCGTCAAGCCAGATTGCGCCCTTTTCGGTCTTACCCATTTTCTTGCCTTCACCCGTAGTCAACAGAGTGAAAGTCATAGCGTAAGCAGGCTTTTTTTCCTTTACGCGTATAAGGTTTGCTCCCGCTAAAATATTTGACCACTGGTCGTCGCCGCCGAGTTCCAAAGCGCAGCCGTACTTTTTATATAGCACAAGAAAATCATACCCCTGCATCAGCATATAATTGAATTCAAGGAATGAAAGACCGCGTTCTAAACGCGTTTCAAAGCACTTTGCCCGAAGCATTTCGTTTACTGAAAAATGCACGCCGACGTCACGCAGAAAGTCAAGATAATTTAGCCCTGTAAGCCAATCGGCGTTGTTGACGATTATAGCCGCGTTTTCGCCTTCGAAACTTATAAACTTCGACATCTGCTTTTTAAAGCAGATGACGTGATAGTCGATTGTTTCCCTCGTCATCATCTTGCGCATATCGGTCTTGCCCGTAGGGTCGCCGACCATTGCCGTACCGCCGCCAATTAAAATTATCGGTCGGTGTCCGGCCTCCTGCATATGTTTCATAGCAATAAGTTGCATAAAGTGACCGACGTGCAAGCTGTCTGCCGTAGGGTCGAAGCCGGTATAAAAAGTTACGCTTCCGCTGTCTAAAAGTTTGTATAAATCTTCTTCGTAAACTGTCTGTTTAACAAATCCCCTCGCGCGGAGGGTGTCCATTACGTTTGCCATTTTAGCTCCTTTTAGAGCCATTTTAACACCGTTTGCGCTTTTTTGCAATTATTTACGCTCAACTTAAAAAAAATCGTCTTTCTTTAAATGCTCCCTGGCTTTTTCTATGGCGCGTTTTTCAATCCTTGAAATGTATGAACGCGAAATTCCAAGTTTTTTTGCCACCTCGCGCTGGGGAAGAGCCGCTCCGTCTTCAAGCCCGTAACGCATAGAAAGTATCGTAAACTCCCTTTCTGAGAGAAATTTTTTTAAAATTGCAACGAATTTTTCACGCTGAATACTCTTTTCTACCTGAGCAAAGACGCTGTCCTCCTTCTCTGACAAAAGGTCTATCAGAGTCAGTTCGTTACCGTCTTTATCCGTGCCCACTGGGTCTGTCAACGAAACGTTGTTTTTATGTTTTTTGCCCGAGCGCAACAGCATTAAAATTTCGTTTTCTATACAGCGCGCAGTGTAAGTTGCAAGCTGCGTCCCTTTTCCGTCCTGAAATGTGTTAATAGCCTTTATCAGCCCTATGGAACCTACCGAAAGCAAATCGTCCGTTTCCGCCGAGCCGACGTATTTTTTGACTATATGCGCGACAAGTCGCATATTGTGCCTTATAAGAATTTCTTTTGCCTGCGCATCTCCCGAGCGTGCCAATGCCAGATATTTTTTTTCGTCTTCGGGAGAAAGAGGTTTCGGAAAGGTGCCTTTATTCTGCACCATACCGGTGAAAAAGAAAATTTTATCGAAAAGTACGCTTAATAAATCGAAAAACATACGCTATACCTCTTAACTTTGCGTTTTATAACATATGTTTTTGACAGTTTGTACTATTCGGCAAGTTTCAACATTTTATATAAAAAAACGACCGAAAGCGCCAATGCTTCCGGTCGTTAATTTTAATTTATTCCAATTCGAACGCGCCTGTATACAGCTGATAGTATTTTCCTTTCTGTTCCAGAAGCTGCTCGTGGTCGCCGCGCTCTATAATTTCACCCTGTTCAAGCACCATTATAGCGTGACTGTTTCTTACGGTTGAAAGCCTGTGCGCAATTACAAACACAGTCCTGCCCTCCATGAGTTTATCCATACCCTGCTCAATAAGTTTTTCCGTTCTTGTATCGATTGACGATGTAGCTTCGTCGAGTATGAGCACGGGGCACTCCGAAACCATTGCACGCGCTATTGCAAGAAGCTGTCTCTGTCCCTGCGAAAGGTTGGCGCCGTCGCCCGTTATAACCGTATCGTATTTTTCAGGCAGATGTTTTATAAACGAGTGGGCGTTTGCAAGTTTTGCGGCGGCGATACATTCGTCGTCGGTCGCGTTCAATCTGCCGTAACGAATATTATCCATTACAGTACCCGTGAAAAGGTGGGTATCCTGCAATACGACGCCTAAGCTTCTTCTCAAATCGTCCTTGTTGATTGATTTAATATCCAGCCCGTCATAGGTTATAGAACCTGACTGAATGTCATAAAAGCGGTTGATTAAGTTTGTAATTGTCGTTTTGCCTGCGCCAGTAGAACCTACAAACGCTATCTTTTGCCCCGGTTTTGCATAAAGGCTTATATTCTTTAATATTACCTTATCTTCTGTATAGCCGAATACAACGTCTTTAAAGCGGATGTCTCCTTTGAGCGGAATATACTCAAAACCGCCTTCAACAGGCTTTTTCCAAGCCCATTTACCCTCTTCATGTTCGCCGTAAGTCAGTTTGACATCGCCGCCCTTATCCTCCGACCGGGTATCCACCATTTCAAAAATTCTTTCGGCGCCTGCAAGAGCCATAACTATTGCATTAAATTGCTGGGTAACCTGCTGAATGGGCATATTGAACTGTCTTGAATAAGCAAGGAAAGATACAAGCATACCGGCGCAAGCGCCTATTTCCGCGCTTCCTTTCAAAAAGCCTGAAAGCAACCAGTTCGAATTGCCCGTAACCATCAAAACAAATCCGAGCACTGCGACCAAAACATATTGAAGATAACCCAAATTATTGTTGATAGGCCCTAAAACAAAAGCAAAAGTATTGGCTTTACTGCCGACGGCGTTGAGCTCGTCGTTATATTTTTTAAACTGCTCTCTCGCTTTCTGTTC
>RYWC01000053.1:0-1536 GCA_003979335.1 Clostridia bacterium | reverse complement strand
GTGGCAGAAAACTTTTACTACTTTCTGTCCCTCCGTCATTTCCTCAATATAGCCGTTGAGCTGACCCAACGCTTCCTGCTGTCTTAAAAAGTATTTAGCAGCTCTTCCGCCTATTTTACCTATGGTAAAAATCATTATCCCAAGCATAACCAAAATGACCAAAGTAAGCGTAAAGCTGTAAATGACCATTAAAGTAAATACAAAAAGCACGGTAAGGAAGGAAGAAATTAATTGGGGTATCGTCTGCGAAAGGAGCTGACGCATTGTATCTATATCGTTTGTATAAAGGCTCATTAAATCGCCGTGGGTGTGGGTATCGAAATACTGCAAAGGCAAAGTCTGCATTTTGGCAAACATTTCATCCCTCATTTTTTTCAACGTACCCTGAGCGATATACATCATAATTCTGTTGTAAGCAAAGGAAGAGAGTCCGCCCACGACGTAAATACAGGCTATTATAATAACGTTTTGATAAATTGACCACATCCCGTTCGGAACGCCGTTTATAAGTTCGGTGACTATCGGCGCAAAGAACGCCGCGCCGAGCGCAGAAGTTCCTGCGGAGAGAAGTACGAAAAGAACCAAAAACACAGTTGCAAGTTTATAACGTGAAAACGCATAGGCAAGCAGACGTTTTAAGGTTTTGACGGGCGTTTTTGCGCCTTTTCCTTTTGCAAAAGGAGTATTTTCATTTTTGCCGTCCATAGCTTTTACTGCTTTTTTAGAATTCCGCATTATTCGGCGCCTCCTTTTCCGTCATTTTTACCGCTGATTTGCGATTCATATACCTCTTTATAAATGTCGCTTGTTTTCAAAAGTTCTTCATGCGTTCCGACTGCGGAAATCTCGCCGTCGTCGAGAACTACTATTTTATCCGCGTCTTCTACGGAAGATATTCTCTGCGCGATAATTATTTTCGTCGTATCCGGCGCGTATTTCCTCAAAGATTCCCTTATCGAAGCGTCCGTTTTGGTATCAACCGCCGACGTTGAATCGTCAAAAATAATTACTTTGGGTTTTTTAAGAAGTGCGCGCGCTATGCAAAGCCTTTGCTTCTGTCCGCCTGAAACGTTTACGCCCCCTTGCCCCAAATCATAATCATATCCGCCGGGGAGCGCGTCAATAAACTCTTCAGCCGCCGCCTGTCTTGCCGCAAAGCGCAGTTCTTCGTCCGTTGCGTTTTCGTCACCCCAACGCAAATTTTCGGCAACAGTACCCGAAAAAAGCACGTTTTTCTGCAAAACCATTGCAACACTTGTGCGAAGCGTATCCATATTGTACTGTCTAACGTCTACGCCGCCTACGGTCACACTGCCCTCTGAAACATCGTATAACCTTGGAATAAGCGAAACCAAAGACGTTTTGCCCGAACCCGTCGCACCGATAATACCGACCGTTTCGCCTGCGTTTATACTAAGATTGATTCCGCTTAAAACATTAACATCAGATTTCTGCGAATAAGCAAAATTTACGTTTTTAAACTCGAATATGGCTGCCGGAAATATTGTCGGCAATGTCGGCGCGGCTGATTTGCAG
>RYWC01000052.1 GCA_003979335.1 Clostridia bacterium | reverse complement strand
GTCATATAATGTATTTATGCAAAAAACGCTTTCTGTTATTGACCTTTGCGCTGTAAGGCACAACGCATTAAAGGTGCGCTCGCTCATCGGCGGCAGAAAATTTTACGCGGTTGTAAAGGCTGACGCTTACGGGCACGGCGCGGAGGAGGTTTCGCGCGCGATTGAAGATTTGGCGGACGGTTTTTGCGTTGCAATTGCGGATGAAGGAGTGGCGCTCCGCGTGGCAGGTATAAGTAAACCGATAATGGTATTTACGCCGCCGCTCGATAGCGCGGACGCCGACCGCTGTAAAAGCTATTCGCTTGAAATGACGGTAAACTCAAAAGCTACGGCAAAACTTGTCGGCGGCAGTCCCTGTCACATTAAAGTAAATACTGGTATGAACAGGGCTGGCTGTAATATAGGAGAACTTGACGGGGTTTTAGACGCGCTCGACTGTGAAAGTATTATAAGCATATATTCGCACCTTTACGCGCCCGAAAATACTTCAGCAAGCCTGAAACAGCTTTCGCTTTTTAACCGTGCCGAAAATATAGTGAAGGCTCGAAACTCCAACATATATGGGCATCTATCATCGAGCGGAGGACTGCTTAGGGGCGGCGCGTTCTTAAAAGACGGCGTTCGTTGCGGAATTCTTTTATACGGTTATGCGCCGGGCGGTTTCTCTTCTGTTGGTTTCAGACCTGCGCTTAAAGTATATGCGCGCAGGGTTCAGCAGACGAAGTTTATAGGCGGCGGAATAGGTTACAATTTTGCAGACAGAAACTACGGCGATTTAAGCGTGTACCGCTTGGGATACGCTGACGGATTTTTAAGGGGGGTGCCGCTCGGCGAAAAAACGCTGTGTATGGACGCATTTGTGAGCAACAGCGGCGGTAGTATGATTTGCGTTATGTCCGACGCCGACGAATACGCGAGGCTTGCAAAAACTATACCTTATGAGGTCCTGACGTCTGTCACGAAAAGAAGCGAAAGAATTTATGAAAGATGAATTAAGGCATAAATTAAAAGTAAAAAGAAGATATTTTCAGGGCGTACAAAGAGATTATGCGGATGAAGTTATCCTGCACGGGTTTATGTCTGCATACTCAGGCTATACCAGTTTTTTCATTTATAATAGCTTTAACTGCGAAGCCGACACTTCGGGGATAATATCCGCTCTCTTAGCCGAAGGTAAAAAAGTTTATCTGCCGCGCGTCGAGGGCGAAAACATTGTCGCGGTTGCTTACGGACAAACCGAAAAAGGCGCTTTTGGAATTGACGAGCCTGTCGGACAAGCCTATTTAGGCGATATAGACGTTACGGTTATTCCGCTTCTTGCGGTAAATTTAAAAGGCTATCGCATAGGTTACGGAAAGGGGTTTTACGACAGATTTTTAAAAAACAGATGGACTTTAAAAGTGGGCTTGGGCTATTCTTTCCAAATTGAAGATTTTAATGAGGATGTATGGGACGAGCCTATTGACGAATTTCTTACGGAAAAGGGGATTTACAGGTTTGAAAAACAACGAAAAGAAACAGAATGATTTGCAAAAATCAACAGAAAATACGGAAGAGTTAGAACAGCTTGAAATGCTGGACGGCGTTTACGGAAACGAGAATGAAAAGTCTGAAACGCCGCCAAGGCCTAAATTCACCGGGGAAGAGAAGCGCAAAAAAGCGTTTTTGGAGTTCAGGGATTTGCTTGCAGGCGCGGCGTTTCCTTTAATGCTTATGATGATATTAAGCGCTACAATATTCAGCTTTATAGGTATGGTAGGAAAAGAGGATGTCGGGCTTAAAATTCTGATTCTTATAGTAGGCGAAGCTCTTCTTATTGCGGCTTATGTTATATTCGGAAGACAGAACGGAGTAACTTCGTATAAAAAGAAAATCGCAAACACAAACAAGCGTAAACTAAACTCTTCCGACTTGCGCTCAAAGCTGTATGTAGGGGAATATGCCTTAGTTAAGGGCATTTTAACGGCATTGATAAGCTGTGTTCCAATGGTCATAATTCTTATAATAGAATCGGCTTATCACAATCAGGTTTGCGAATTTATAATGATGTATGTTTTTGGTTGGGCTTACTATCCTTTTAAAATGTTGAACCTGCCCGTAATTCTCAATCTTGTATGGATAGTGCCTTTGACGGCAGTTCATACGGCGGCTTATGTATGGGGAGCAAATAAGGAAAAGAAGCGGCAGGAAATTATAGCCAAAGCCGAGGAGAGCAAGGCTAAAAGAAAAAAGAAATGAGAATAATAAGCGGTAAGTACAGGGGTATGAAGCTCGCCGTGTTTGACGGAACGGATATCCGTCCTACGGCTGACAGGGTAAAGGAAAGTCTTTTCAATATTTTGTACGGTAAAATATCGGGCGGCACAGTTTTAGACCTTTTTTGCGGAAGCGGTAATTTAGGTATGGAATGTATTTCGCGCGGAGCTGCTTACGTTCATTTTAATGACGTTTCCAAGGAAAGCATAGCTGTGTTGAAAAGCAATTTAAAGCGTATAAAGGAAACCAATTTTGCAGTTACCAATATGGATTATTTATCTTGCCTTTTGTCGGTAAAAAAATTCGGCGTGATATTTATCGACCCACCGTATAAATCTGATTTCGGCGAAAAGTCGCTTGAAATAATAGGCAAGAACAAGTTGCTTGAAACGGACGGTATAGCTGTCTTTGAAAGCGATAGAAGTTTTACAGGTAAAGTTCACGGACTGAATAAAATCGACGAAAGAAAATACGGTAAAACGTATATTAACTTTTTTGTCAGCGATATGGAAGAATAAAATGAAAAAATGTGTATTTTCAGGGACGTTTGACCCACCCACAGTGGGGCATTTGTCTGTCATAGAAAAATGTTTACAGATTTTTGACGGGGTGGTTGTCGCCGTAATGGTCAATCCCGATAAAACTCCTTTATTGACTATGGATGAGCGCATTTTGCTTTTAAATAAGCTTTTCGATAATGATAAAAGAGTAGAGATAATTACTTTCGACGGGGCGGCTGTTGACCTTTTGCGGAAAGTAAATACTCCGTTTTATGTGCGCGGCGTCAGAAATACGGTCGACTTCGAGTATGAAAACGCCAATCATTTCGCAAGTAAAAAGCTTTACGGCGAAATAGTAACCATTTATATTCCGGCAGAACAGGAAGTTTTGCATATAAGCTCTTCTCTTGTCAAAAACTCGGTAAAATTTAAAAAAGATTATAAAAGCTATATCCCCGATAAAATTTTTGACACTTTACTAAAAATTTTGGAGCAGAAAAATGTTTGAAAAACAAATTGAAATACCTTCGGCTGAAGAAATAGTCGATAAAACTCCGCTTTCCGAAAGCTTGAAAAAAATTAAAGCCGAACGCGACGGGTTAGTGAAAAAAGTTATCACGGGCGAAAGCGACAAACTTCTTGTAATTGTGGGTCCTTGTTCCGCGCATGAAGCAAAGCCCGTTTTGAAATATGTTGAAAGACTCGGACGGCTGAACGAAAAAGTTAAGGAAAAGCTTGTGCTTGTCCCCAGAATTTATACCAATAAGCCGAGGACAAGGGGCGTTGGTTATAAAGGAATGTTTTCCCAGCCCGACCCGTCAAAATCGGAAGATATTTTAAAAGGCATTTATGCAATAAGAAACCTTAACATCAAATCCATAGAAGCAAGCGGTCTTACTGCGGCTGACGAAATGCTTTATCCTGAAAATATTTATTATGTAGAAGACCTGCTTTCCTATATAGCTGTCGGCGCGCGCAGTAGCGAGAATCAGATGCACAGACAGGTTGCAAGCGGTATTGACGTTGCCGTGGGGGTTAAAAATCCGATGAGCGGCTCAGTCACAGTGCTTTTAAATTCTGTTTTTGCGGCGCAAAGCGGTCAGGTATTCAAACTTAACGGCTGGCAAGTAAAAACTCAGGGCAATCCGCTTGCGCACTCTATTCTGCGCGGAGCTGTGGACGGATACGGGAACGATATACCCAATTTTCACTACGAAACCGTTATGCAGGTTGCCGAGGGCTACGAAAAAGCCGGCGTTGCCAATCCTGCAATTATAATAGACGCAAATCATTCAAACAGTGGTAAAAAGTACAGACAGCAGATAAGAATTTGCGAAGAGGTAATGCAAAACCGCCTGTACGACAGCTGTTTCAAAAATATTGTGAAAGGGTTTATGATAGAAAGTTTTCTTGAAGAGGGCTGTCAGGCAGAGGATAAGATTTTCGGTAAATCTATAACAGACCCCTGTCTCGGTTGGAGCGATACGGAAAGGCTTATTTTGGATATAGCCGATAAGGTGTAAAATGGAAATTGTAGCTTATCTTGGACCTGAGGGGAGTTACAGCGGTCTTGCCGCCATGAAATTTCGTCCCGAAGCCTCATACAAAGCTTGCGCAAATTTTTTTGACGTGATGTCGTCACTAAAAAGCGGCGAATGCGACTGTGCGGTTTTGCCTATAGAGAACAGCTTAAACGGAGCCGTTCTGCAAAATATAGACCTTTTACAAAATACTTGCGGTGTCTTCGCATCTGAGGAAACGGTACTGCCTATAGACCACAGACTCGCGATGCTAAGCGGAGCGGATATGGGCGGTATTTCGCACATATATTCGCACGAACAGCCTTTGGCGCAATGTTCCGACTATTTGCGTAAACATTTTCCGTGCGCGAAGCTGGTTCCTGCTTCGTCAACGGCGGCAAGCCTTGAAAATATTAAAACGCTTAGCGACGCGGCAATAGTCGGGGCGCACATTAAAAGAGAGGGGATTACCCTCTCTGATAAGAATATTGCGGATTGTGTAAATAACTTTACGCACTTTCTTCTTGTTGTACGCGGCTGTGCTGATAGTGAAAAAAAATCGTCTAAAATCTTCTTTTCGGTGACTTGCAGCCACGTTTCTGGAGCGTTACTCGATATTTTGGAACCTATGCGTGCGGGCGGACTAAATATGACGAAAATTCAGTCAAGACCAATAAAAGGCAGTGTCGGCGAGTATAGATTTTTTATAGAGGTCGAAGGGGATTATTCTCTTTCGGGCGTAAGAAAAGTTTTGAAGTGTGTTGAAAATTCGGCAAAATCTTATAAACTTTTGGGGGCTTATTGACGCGTAAAAAATGCGTTAAATCAAGCATATGTTGGGGGCAATTGTGTATTTATGCTATCAAAAGCAACACTAAGAAACATAAAATACCCTGAACAAACTTAACGCATATAAATTTTAAAGGTTTAACGCCTGCCTTAACAAGATAGCTTAATTGTTGCAGAAGTATTGAAACTCCGCCGAAAGTTATAAGAAAGCCTGCAAGCGCAATTTGCAGTTTTCCTCCTGCGGCGGCAAGTCCGCGGCAACCTGTTGTTGCTTCCACAAGACCGAGGCAAAGCGCTGAGGAAGTTTGTCCGTCCAGAAAAAGATTTAAAAATGCTTCAAAAGGATAGAATAAGGAAAAGTCAGCGCAGAAATTTGCGACAACGTAAAAAAACGCTATAAAGCCTCCGGCTACAGTTACGGCTATAACCGCGCCGTAAAAAGTATCGTATAAAACGTTTCCGCCTGATTGTTTT
>RYWC01000051.1 GCA_003979335.1 Clostridia bacterium | reverse complement strand
AGCAACATTGTTTGCTATGCCGATAGGCGTCGCAAACTTCGATATTATTGCCGGCGATACTTAAAAGCACGATTGAAGTTATATTGTCCTGCACCCAGGTATCTTCGCCCTTAATCGGGTCTACTTTGGGAGCGGCGGCTATACCCATATAAGCAACCGCTTTCTGTCCATCGTCCTGACTGTTTGCCGTGCAGGTTATAAGGTAAAACGCGTTATCGGACTGAGGCGTGAAAGTCAGGGTCGAACCGTTCCAGTTATAGTCGTGGAATTTATCGTAATCGTCGGTGCCCTCTTTGAGCTCGGACGCAGGTTTGATACGGGTGAAATAGCGCCTGAAATTCTTTAAAAGATTGTCTTTGCCTGCAATGAAATCTTCATAAGTCATTGCAACGCCGCCGTTGTCCTTAGCGTAAAGACTGTTTTCAAACTGATACAACGCGTATTCCGTATTATAAGAAACGCCGTTAATTTCAAACGAATCGGGGGTATAAGTGCTTCCTACATATGCCGTAGACTGCTCTTCGGGGTCGTCTATCGAAATTTCAGAAATAGCAACGTCAAACTCGAACCAAGGCAGATATTTCCTCATATCCTCGTACTCGGTATTTTCCTTTTCGTTGTACATATTCCAGATTTCGCCCGTGGTGAATTCTTTCTTTTCCCACTCGCCGCCGCTGTTTTTGTAATAATACATCTGGTTGCCTGCGGCATCGGTTGCGTAAACGGTGAAAATATATTTACCGGGTTTATTGACGTTTATTGAAAGTTCGTTTGACTTCTTGTTCGAATTCTGCTGCTGAGAACCGTTGTTGTAGTAAATCGAGAAACTCAAATCTTCGTAAGCCGTAGAATTATCGCCGAGAAGACTTTTTACGGAAGGAAGATAGAAATAGTTTTTACTGCCGGCTTTGAGATTTTTCGCCGCCTTATCCACTTCCGCCTGATAATCTTTTTTAAGATTTTCCCAATCGGTATTGCTTTCGTCGGGGTTGCTCTGACCGTTTTGGGTATATGCGTAAGATGCGCCGAGCTTGTCGGTTGTAACAGCTATATAAGCCTTATTTTCATCGCCGCCCAAATTGATAAGATAATCGTCGTCGACGAACCAATCAAGAAGAACGTAGGTTGACTGACCGTTGGTAGACGTCGTATCCGTAAGTTTAAGAACGACTTTTACAGCCGCTTTAACCTCGAAGTTATCGTCGTAAACAGCGGTGTCGTAATCGGCGGCGGTGGGCAGATAGTGTTCCTTATGGGGAATCATATACTGGTCGTCGCTGTCGGTAACCTTTCTGTAAATTCCGCCGTCCTCTTTATACTCTTCGGGCTTGAAAGCCGAGTCTTTCGCCTGGCTGTCCGTAAGCATAAAATACGAAGTTGTAAGGCTGGGCGAAGACGTAAGCACGTCGATTACCGTATAATCGAAAGAAATTTCGCCGTTATATTTAAGGAAAGGCACGCCCTTATCGAGGCAGAGTACAGGGGGCGTATCGTCGTTTACCGTACCGCCGCTGTAATGTTTGCCGCCGTCGTCTGTGACTTCCTTTGCGCCTGTAACTTTAAAGCTTTGACCGTTAAGATTGTAAAGGGTCATAAGCGCATAGCCGTGATTGTCTTCGGCGTTTTCCTCACCCTCTTTGAATTTTGCCGTAAACGACAAAGGCGTTACGGGCGTTACGGTAGAACTTGAACGTTTTGAATAAGTTTTGCCGATATTTGTAAATACGAGTTCGTTATGAGTGAGTCTGCCGACCGAAAGAGTATAAGTGCCTTCGCTTTGAGCGGTGAACTCTATTTTGATTCTGTCGTAATTAACTTCGCCTATTTCAACCGCGCGCGAAATCGCCTCGTCCGCGTCCTCGTCGTCATCCTCTCTATGCGCAACAGAAACTTTAACTTTTTTATCGTCGCTTTCAGACGGTTCGAAAACAAGGTAGTTTGTGGACTTTCCGTCCTTGGTCTGAGTGTACTGCTGGCTTTCGAAAGTTAAAATATACTTTTCGAACCCGAGTCCGCTACCGTTGTCTGAAAAGCCGATTTCCATATTGAACCAGCCTTCCTGCTTTTCGAATATAATTGCCGCGTCATCCTCTTCGGACTGCGCCGCAACATTCTGCACCCATCTGTAAGCTAAGTTCTGTCTGAAATTGACTGCGTCTCCGTCGGCGGTCAGCACGAACATAGTATAATCTTCCGCCGTTTCGCCTTCGCCTATGCGGTTCGCCCAAACTTTCGCGTCGGAAGTAGTAATAAAAATACTCGAACCCGAAATACTGACCTGTCTGTCGGCTTTTGCGTAAGTCAGCCCGAAAAAGGAGCCGAGCGCCGCCAACATTACGAACGCCAATGCAAATATCAAACTAAATTTTACTTTTAACGATTTCATTTTATCTCTGCCTTTGCGCGCAAAACGCATAGAGTTTGATTTTAATTTATACCGCTTAATTTTACACTATTATTTAAAGGCTTGTCAACCCGTTTTAAAGGCGCAAATAAAATATAAGATTAAAAATAAGCGAAAAATAACTTTACTTTGCCCGTACTTTATGATAAAATTTTTTTGCATTTAGAGGAGCGGACGGGCAAAAGTACTGCGGCGCAAGGAATTTGAAAGGTAATTCCGCTAATAAACCGCAGAAAAGGGCGCCTCCGCCGAGGTACGGTTTTTCCTTTAACCCGTATCGGGCGCAAGGGTTAATACCTTTGCGACTGTCAACCGGCAAACGCCGGCTTGTTGCGCTAAATTGCCTGAATACGGGTATAACAGCGCAGCCGCGCTGTTTTTTATCTTTAAAGAGGTTTTTATTATGAAAAAGTACAAAGTTGCCGTAATCGGCGCAACGGGTATGGTCGGGCAGAGATTTCTGCTTCTTCTGGAAAACCACCCTTGGTTTGAGGTGTGCTGTCTTGCCGCGTCTTCGGCGTCGGCCGGCAAAACATACGGGGACGCGCTTAAAAAATGGCATATGCCCTCCCCCCTGCCCGAAAAATACGCAAAAATGACAGTGCTTGACGCTACGGCGGACAGAAAAAAAATAGCGGAAAAGGTTGATTTTTGTTTCTGCGCCGTAAATATGAAAAAGGACGAGCTGAAAGAACTTGAATATTCTTACGCAAAGCTCGAATGTCCCGTAGTTTCCAACAATTCGGCTCACCGCTTTACAGACGACGTGCCGATGATTATACCCGAAATCAACGCCGGACATCATGAAATTATAGAGGCGCAGAAAAAAAGGCTTGGCACGAAGCGCGGATTTATAGCGGTAAAAAGCAACTGTTCGCTTCAATCCTATGTCCCTCTTCTGCACCCTTTGAAAAAATTCGGGCTTAAAGAAGCCGCAGTATGCACATATCAGGCTATTTCAGGCGCGGGCAAAACATTTGAAACCATGCCTGAAATTTGCGACAATATAATTCCTTATATCGGCGGAGAAGAAGAAAAGAGCGAAAACGAGCCTTTGAAAATCTGGGGCGACATAAAGGACGGAAAAATAGTTCCCGTCGCCTCCCCCCGTATAACTGCGCAGTGCCTGAGGGTGCCCGTTTCCGACGGACACACCGCGGCTTGCTTTGTCAAATTCGAACGCAACCCCGAAAGAGAAGAGATTTTAAAAGCCTGGAAAGATTTCTGCGGCGAACCTCAGAAACTAAATCTACCCTCCGCCCCCAAACAGTTTTTGCACTACTTCGATGAAGACGACAGACCCCAGCCCAAACTTGACCGCAGTACGGAAAACGGCATGGCCGTATGTGCAGGCAGGCTCAGGGAAGACAGCGTTTTCGACTGGAAGTTTATAGGTTTTTCGCACAATACCCTGCGCGGAGCGGCAGGCGGCGCGGTGCTTTTAGCGGAACTGCTTGCGGCAAAAGGTTACTTCGATTAACTTTTAAAATTTTCTGCGCTTAAAATACATAGACGAAATTTTTTGTGAGGTTTTAATTTATGACAGGTTTTTGCAACGGTATTCTTACCGCAATGATTACGCCGTTTACCGAAAACGGTGTAAATTTCGAAGAATTCGGCAAAATGATTGAGTTCCAGATTTCAGGCGGCGCGGACGCGCTGGTCGTGCTCGGAACCACAGGCGAACCGGCTACAATGACCGAGGAAGAGAAAACCGAAGTCATAAAGTATGCCGTTAAAAAAGCCGGCGGAAGAATAAAAATTATAGTCGGCACAGGCAGTAACGACACGAATAAAGCCGTTGCCAATTCCGTCCGCGCGGAAAAGCTCGGGGCGAACGGCGTGCTCGCCGTGACTCCTTATTACAACAAATGCACTCAGAAAGGTCTTTTTGCGTACTACGCCGCGATATGCGCGAGCGTGAAAATACCCGTCATAGCCTACAACGTACCCTCACGCACCGCAGTAAACATTCTGCCCGAAACGGCTGAAAAACTTGCCGCGCTTCCCAATATGGCAGGCATTAAAGAGGCAAGCGGCAACATGGCGCAGGTGTGCGAAACGATGCGCCGCATCAGGGGAAAAATGGACCTGTACTCGGGCGAGGACTTCCTCAACCTGCCTATGCTTGCGATAGGCGGCGCAGGACTTATTTCGGTAACGTCGAATATCGCGCCCTCGCTTGTCAAAAAAATGTATTGTTTGGTAAAGGCGAATAAACTTGACGAAGCCAATGCTTTACAGGACTTTTTGCTTCCTTTGGAAGACGCTTGTTTTCTGGAAGTAAACCCCATCCCCATAAAAGCCGCATACAATATGCTGGGCTTCAACGCAGGCGTACCCCGTTCGCCTCTGACCGAACTTGAACCCGTAAACAAAGACATATTATGGGGTGAAATTAAAAAAGCGGGGCTTAAAGGCATATGAAAAAGGTATTGATTTGCGGAATAAACGGCAAAATGGGCAAAAACATACTGTCTTTACTTGAAAACGACAGTGAATTAACGGCAGTATGCGGCGTAGATTTGACCGCCTCAAACGAATTGCCCCCCATATATACCTCTTTTAACGAGGTAAAAGAGAGCGTTGACGTAATTATTGACTTTTCTTCTCCGGCAGTTTTAAAAGACGAACTTGCGTGGGCGCAGAAAAGAAACATACCCGTTGTTCTGGCTTCGACGGGTTATACGAAAGACGATTTGAATCTTATAGAAAACGCCTCGCGAAAGGTTGCGGTTTTCAAAACGGGAAACTTCTCTCTGGGCATAAATCTTCTTGTTAAGCTTGTTAAAAAGGCGGCGGAAACTTTGGGTGAAGAGTTCGATATAGAAATAATCGAAAAGCATCACCGCCTTAAAGTAGACGCGCCCTCGGGTACGGCGCTGATGCTTGCAGACGGAGCCAACTCGGCGTTTGGCGGAAACCGCGATTATCTTAACGGCAGGGAGGGCATTGTCGGAAAGCGCGGAAACGAAATCGGCATACATGCCGTGCGCGGCGGAACAATCGTAGGCGAACACGAAGTAATCTTTTCGGGCGAGGACGAAATTATTACCCTCTCCCATTCGGCTCGCTCAAAAAGGGTGTTTGCCGTCGGCGCAATACGCGCCGCAAAATGGGTGTGCGGCAAACCAGCAGGTCTTTACGATATGACCGACGTTTTGGAAATCTGAAAAAACATACTTATAAAATCCCCGAC
>RYWC01000050.1 GCA_003979335.1 Clostridia bacterium | reverse complement strand
CAATGCGGCAGGTATAGCAATGGTGTTTGTCGGCGACCGTCATTTTAAGCATTAATAATTAAAAGAGGTAATTTTATGAATAAGTATAAGGGAACAAAGACGGAAAAGAACCTGCAGGCGGCTTTTGCATGCGAATCACAGGCAAGGAACAAATATACATATTTTTCTTCGGTTGCAAAAAAAGAGGGATTTGAGCAGATTTCCGCACTGTTTTTGAAAACGGCGGAAAACGAGAAAGAACATGCAAAGATGTGGCTTAAAGAATTGCAGGGAATAGGCAACACTGTTGAAAATCTTAAAGCTGCGGCGGACGGTGAAAACTGCGAATGGACGGATATGTACGAAGAATTCGCTAAAACTGCGGAAGAAGAGGGGTTTAGCGACCTTGCTGTAAAGTTCCGTCTTGTGGCGGCTATCGAAAAACACCACGAAGAACGCTATCGTGCGCTGTTGAAAAATATTGAAACGGCTTCGGTTTTTGAAAAGAGCGAAGTAAAGGTGTGGGAATGCCGCAACTGCGGACATATCGTTGTGGGAACTAAAGCGCCTGAGGTATGCCCTACATGCGCGCACCCTCAAAGCTATTTTGAAATCAGCGCAGAAAATTATTGATTTTCAATCGCAAAAACATATTTTACTTTAAGGAAAACTGTTATGAACGTTCTTGTCATTGGCAGCGGCGGCAGAGAGCACGCTATACTGCTTGCGCTTAAAAAAAGCAAAAAAGTAGGTAAACTGTATTGTATGAAAGGAAACGCAGGGACCGCGCAGATAGCCGAAAACGTCGACGTTGATTATATGAATGTTGAGGCTGTGAAAAAATTTGCCGCTGAGCATCCTGAAATCGATTATTATGTCGTGGCTCCCGACGACCCGCTTGCTTTGGGGCTTGTTGATGAGCTTGAAAATATGGGCAAACGTTGTTTCGGCCCTCGTAAAAATGCCGCGATAATCGAGGCCAGTAAAGCTTTTTCTAAAAATTTAATGCAGAAATACGGCATACCTACGGCGGAGGCGGAAACTTTCAGCGATTATGATAAAGCGCTTGAATATATCCGCCGCAAAGGCGCTCCGATAGTTTTAAAAGCCGATGGGTTGGCGTTAGGTAAAGGCGTTCTCGTCTGTGACGATTTAAAACACGCGGAAGAAGGTTTAAAAGAAATTATGCTTGATAAATCTTTCGGTTCCGCAGGTAATGTCGTTGTAATAGAAGAATGTCTTAAAGGTTTAAAATATACACCGGGGGAAGAAGTTTCCGTGCTTGCTTTTACAGACGGAAAAACTATCTTACCTATGATAACTTCCTGCGACCATAAGCGCGCAAACGACAAGGATAAAGGCTTGAACACGGGCGGTATGGGTACCTTTTCGCCCTGCCCTTTCTGGACTGAAGAGCTTGAAAAGGAAGTCCTTGAAACTATTATGATTCCTACAATGAACGCAATGAACGCCGAGGGCAGAACGTTTAAAGGCTGCCTCTATTTCGGACTTATGCGTACCGATAAGGGAATGAAAGTTATTGAGTACAATTCAAGGTTCGGCGACCCTGAAACACAGGTTGTTCTTCCGATGTTAAAGACCGACCTGATGGAAATTTTCGAGGCTGTCACCGACGAGAGACTTTCCGATGTCAATATCGAATGGGAAGACGGCGCCTGCGTCTGCGTGGTGCTTGCAAGCGGAGGTTATCCTCTCAGCTATGTTAAAAATAAAGAGATAACCGTCGGCGACATATCAGACGTGCAGTTGGTTCATGCCGGAACTGCGGTAAAGGACGGTAAACTTGTGACCAACGGCGGTAGGGTTTTAGGTGTTGTAGCCAAAGGCAGAACGGTTGACGAAGCAAGAAAAAAGGCGTATAAAGCTGTTGAAAACGTCAAGTGGGAAAATATGCACTACCGCACGGATATAGGCTTAAAATACAGGCAGGGTTAATTTTCTAAAATAAAGGTAAACGTATGATATACAGAATTTTTGTAGAGAAAAAGGATAATTTACAGGCAGAAAAGGTTAAAGAAGATATCCGTAACCTTCTTAAAATCGACGTAAAAGACGTACGCCGTCTTTTGAGATACGATGTCGAGGGACTTGCAGAGGAAGAGTTTAAGGCGGCGGTTCCCTGCGTGTTTTCGGAACCTCCTGTTGACAATGTATATTTTGAAAATGTTGAATTCGGCGAAGAATACAAAGTTTTTGCAATAGCTTATCTCAACGGACAGTACGACCAGAGGGCTGACAGCGCGGCGCAGTGCGTTCAGCTTCTGACCCAAAAAGAACGTCCGTTGATTAAATGCGCCTGCGTTTACGCTGTTTCGGGCGTTGACGGCGAAGCTTTGAATAAAATTAAAAATCATCTGATTAACCCTGTCGAAAGCGAGGAAGTTTCACTTGAAAAGCCTGCATCTCTTGCTCATCTTGCGATAAGCGCAGAAGATGTAAAGGAAGTTGAAAACTTCACCTCTTTTAGCGATGCGCAGGTAATAGAATATCATAAAAAAACAGGTCTTGCGATGTCGGCGGAAGATTTGGTTTTTGTGCGCGATTACTTTTTAAAGGAAAAGAGGAATCCGACAGAGACGGAAATAAAGGTTATTGACACTTATTGGTCGGACCATTGCCGCCATACAACTTTTGCTACGGAAATTAAAAATATAGAAATAAACAGCGACAACCCCCACGTTAAAAAAGCGTTAGATTTGTATAACGATTTGTTCAAAGAGCTTTATTCCGACAGAAAAGATAAGTATCCCTGCTTAATGGATATAGCGACTATCGGAGTAAAAAAGCTTAAAAAAGAAGGTAAACTTGACAATCTTGACGAGTCGGACGAAATAAACGCCTGCTCGATTAAAATAGATGCGGAACTTGACGGTGAAAAGCAGAAGTATACCGTTATGTTCAAGAACGAAACGCATAATCATCCTACGGAAATTGAACCTTTCGGCGGCGCGGCTACCTGCCTCGGGGGCGCTATACGCGACCCTCTTTCTGGCAGGACTTACGTTTTGCAGTCAATGCGTATAACGGGCTGTGCAGACCCTACGGAACCGTTAAGCGCTACGTTGCCGGGTAAACTTCCACAAAGAGTTATAACGAAAACTGCCGCTGCGGGATTTTCGTCGTATGGAAATCAGATAGGGCTTGCGACCGGTCAGGTTGACGAGGTATACCATTCCGGTTATAAAGCCAAGAGGCTTGAAACAGGTTTTGTCGTCGGTGGGGCAAAATCTGATATGATATACCGCGCAAAACCCTGCAAAGGCGACGTAATTCTTCTGCTTGGCGGTGAAACAGGCAGGGACGGCTGCGGCGGTGCGACAGGGTCTTCTAAAGCACACGACAAAAAATCTGTACAGACATGCGGCGCAGAAGTCCAGAAAGGCAACGCCTTGACGGAAAGAAAGCTTCAAAGGCTGTTCTTGAATAAAGCCGCTACGACCATGATTAAAAAGTGCAACGATTTCGGGGCCGGCGGCGTTTCGGTTGCTATAGGCGAACTTGCGGACGGGCTTGTGATTGAGCTTGATAAGGTTCCTAAAAAGTATGAAGGGCTTTCGGGCACCGAACTTGCTATTTCCGAATCACAGGAAAGAATGGCTGTGGTAGTGGACGCAAAAGACGCTGAAAAGTTTATTGAACTTGCCGCGCAGGAAAATCTGACTGCAACAAAAGTCGCTACGGTGACAGACGACAGAAGAATGAAAATGCTTCACCGCGGCAAAGCAATAGTCGATATTTCAAGGGACTTTCTTGATACGAACGGCGTTAAACAGGTTACCGACGCTGAAATAAACGAGAAAGTTACAGACTTTTTCGAAAGCCACGCTTATTCAAATTTTAAAACAGAACTTACCGATACGCTTTCTCAACTCAACGTTTGCTCTAAAAAAGGGCTTGCGGAAACTTTTGACAGCACTATCGGAGCGAAGTCGGTTTATATGCCTTTCGGCGGAAGAAATCAGCTTACCCCTGTAATTTCAATGGCGGCTAAACTTATGGGCGGCGAAACTGACGACTGTACTGTGTCGGCTTACGGATACAATCCCGAACTTATGTCGTCTTCGCCTTTTACGGGCGCAATATATTCGATAGTTGCGTCGGTTTCCAAGATTGTTGCAAGCGGCGCTAAAATGGAAGACATCCGTCTTTCGTTGCAAGAATTCTTTATGCGTTTGAGGGACGATAAGAAGAGGTGGGGGGTACCGCTTTCCGCTTTGCTCGGCGCGCTTTACGCGCAAATTAATCTGGGTTTAGGAGCAATAGGCGGAAAAGACAGTATGAGCGGCACTTTCGAAGATATCGACGTTCCGCCTACGCTTATTTCGTTTGCGCTTGCGCCTGCCAAAGCAAGTAAGCTTATAAACAACGTGCTTACGCGTCCCGGTCAGAAATTATACCTTTTACCCGTGCCAAAAGACAGAAATAATATTCCTGATTTTAATGCGCTGAAAGAACTTTATAGTATTGTTAATTCAGGCATATCAGGGGGGCAAATTGGATTTGCTACTGTCACTGAAAAGGGCGGCGCGGCTGCGGCAGTGGCCAAATCTTGTTTCGGCAACGGCTTGGGCTTTGAATTCGAATGCAGTAAAGAAAAAGCTTTTAATGAAGGTTACGGCGATATTATTGTATCGGTTGACGACGTTTCAGTACTTGGCAAACTTGATTATATTTACCTCGGCGTAACGATTAAAAAGCACTTCGCATTGGGTAAAGAAAAAATAAGCGTTTCCGATGCGCTTGCGGCATATACGGGCAAGCTGGAGGGGGTATTCCCCACTTTTGCGCATGCAGACGGCAAAGCGCCCAATTGCGATTATAAAAAAGGCGGCAAGTATAGCAGTATTTCTGTAAAAACGGCAAAACCCAAAGTATTCATACCTGCATTCCCCGGTACGAATTGCGAACTCGATACGGCGCGCGCTTTTAATATGGCAGGCGCTGAAACAGAAATTTTAGTTATTAAGAACCGCACGGCATCCGATATAGAAGAAAGCGTTCAGGCAATTATTAAAGCGATTGACAGGGCTAATATTATCGCATTCCCCGGAGGCTTTTCCGGCGGCGACGAACCGGACGGTTCGGGTAAATTTATTGCCACTACATTTAAAAACCCAGCAGTTTCAGAAAGGATAATGGAACTTTTAAACAATCGCGACGGACTTGTGCTCGGTATCTGCAACGGCTTCCAGGCGCTTATAAAACTCGGGCTTGTACCTTACGGCAAGGTATGTCCGCTTACCGATAATTCGCCTACGCTTACATTTAATAATATTTCACGCCATGTCTCGACTATGACGGATATACGCGTTGCCTCTACACTCAGTCCTTGGCTTTCGGCTTGTAAGGTCGGCGAAGTTTATTCCGTACCGGTTTCACACGGCGAGGGAAAGATTGTTGCGCCTATAAAAGAACTTGAATTAATGAAGAGGAACGGTCAAATAGCCACACAGTATGTTGACCTTGCAGGTAAACCCACTATGGTAAGCCCTTATAACCCCAACGGAAGCAGTTGGGCTATAGAAGGTATTACTTCGCCTGACGGACGCGTGTTCGGCAAAATGGGGCACAGTGAGAGAAAAGGCGAGAACCTGTATAAAAACTTCAACGGCAACTTTGATATGAAAATTTTCGAAAGCGGCGTAAAGTATTTTAAATAAGAAAAATAAAAGCGGCTCGGCAGTAAAACCGAACCGCTTTTTGCAAATGATAAAAATAAATTTATATAGCAT
>RYWC01000049.1 GCA_003979335.1 Clostridia bacterium | reverse complement strand
ATTAGATATAATAGTCAAAGATAAATTCCAACTAACGGTGAATACAATGAAAAAAATAAAAAACAAAAAAGCGCTTTTTACTACAAAATGGATTACCTCCACCGCTCTTATGACTGCACTTGTTATTGCGACAGGTTTTCTTCCTGCAGTTCAGATAACAGCAAGCGGCAGGCTCTATTGGTGCGACTGCGTAATCTTTTTAGCGGCATACATTTTAGACCCCGTCGCAGCGTTTATAGCAGGCGGAATAGGGACAATGCTTTACGACGTCATCGGAGGAAGCGCATATATGATGGCGGCATCGCTAATAATACACGGATTGCAGGCGGCGACGGTTTCGGCTGTTCTACGTTTTGTATTTAATAAACTGCCTAAGAAGCTTGAACCTGTATGGGCTGTAATTGCTTCGATTTTAGGCGCGGTTATAGTCGTATTGGGCTATTTTATTCAAAGATATTATATTCTGCAGACCGAATGGATTTACATAGGCGACAAAGCTATCGCCAACGTAGTTCAGGAAATAACGGGAATTACCGTTGCAATGATAATCTGTTATGCAACTTCTTTTAAAAAACAGCTTGAAAAGAACAACCTTTTACCTGACTTTCACGCCGAAGTAATCGGAAAGAAAAATCTTACGCCTGACGAAAGTAAAGAATCGTCTGAAAAGCACGACACGGCGGAACTTACGAAAAAAGAAAACTCTGACATGCCAGAATAAATACAAGCATTGAAATAGCCGCCGTGATATATTGTCGCGGCGGCTTTTAACTATTTGCTACCGAGTTTAATATTCCCAGGTTTTATACTTTCAAGTATCCCCGTGTGCAGAAGTTTTTTATTTTTTTCTTCCTTATCGTCTTCAACCGCCTGCCTTATCACCGCATTCAGGACCGAAGCAAAATCTTTAAAACCGCTTGACAGAAGATAATAAGAAAGCGAGCCGGGCACCGTATTCACTTCGCTGAGATAAACATTATCGTCCTCTAAAATATAATCAAACCTAACTATTCCGCGCATATCGAGCGAAGTGTATACTTTTTTTGTAGTTTCTTTGATTAACTGCGATATATCAAGGGGGATATCGGCAGGAAGCGCGCTTTTGCCGCCCCCTTGATATTTATCTTCAAAGCTTAGAATATCCCCCTTTGTGAACGCCTCTTCACACTCAGAAGTAATAACCTGACCGTTGGCAAAGTATGCCGCGCAGTTAATTTCACGCCTGTTCTCTATATATTTTTCAATCAAAGCCGCCTTATCGTAAATTAAGGCGCTTTCTACGGCGCATTTAAGCTCTTCTGTATTCTCAACCATCTCAACGCCTATGCTCGAACCTAAATTTACAGGCTTTACAATAAGCGGAAACTGCGGCATATTAGGGCATGTATCCAATTCTTGCATATTTTTTACAACTGCATAGTCCACCGTTTTTATTCCCAATGAAGAAAGTATAAGCTTTGTAAGGTATTTGTCTATAAACAGCGAAGATTCGAATATTTTTGCGCTTGCAAGCGGTATTCCCGCAGTTTGGCAAAGTCCGCTGACCGCGCCGCCCTCCCCCGCTCCGCCGTGACAGCAGTTCAATGCCGCGTCAACCTTGACAAATTTTTTGAATCTGCCTTTCTTATTCAGAATATAAACGCCGCCCCCGGCTATCAGCGCTTTGGGAAAGCGGTTAAATTTTTCTTCCTTAAAATTAGAAATATCGGCAAGCTCTTCACTGCAATAAGCCGACCCGTCCTGCGCGATATAAAAAGGCACGACGGCGCAACCGCTGTTTTTCAGAACGTTTGCCGCCATCGTACCCGTTATAACGGAAATTTCGTTTTCGTTGGAAACTCCGCCGAATACAACCAAAATATTTTGCTGCATAAAAAAATCACCTCCGCTAAATTTTTCAGCTTTGGTGAAATATATAACTATGTTATGCAGCAGATTAAATTTTGGTGAATTTTCAGTAAATATCAGGCAAATCGTTCAAAAACAATACGGTATCGCCATCTTTTAAAATGTTTTTAAGCTCTTCCTGAGCCGCCTGCAACGTGGGCACGATTTTAAGCGCTTTGATATCTCCGCCGTTGTCAATATACCCTTTTCTTACGGGCGAAATAAGCGTTTCGCCAACCAGAATGACGCAATCAAGCCCGACAAGCTGTTCGCCGAGGTGGTAATTTTCCTTTTCTTCCAGCATTCCCAATTCAACAAGTCCGGGGGTCACGGCAATTTTTCCGCCTCCGAAACTGCGCAGAACTTCAAGCGCCGCCGCAGCGCCTTTAACGTTCGAATTATATCCGTCGTCTAAAATGTTGACCCCACCCGATTTTATAAGCTGTAAACGGTGCTCGATAAAATCTATTTTTGCAATCGCCGCCGCAATCTCTTCACCGCTCATACCCAAAATGTATGCGCACTTTGCGGCAAGCGCAAGATTATCCACCGCGTGCCTGCCCAAAAGTTTAGTTCTGATTTTTACCTTTTCATCTCCCAAAGTGAGATTAAATGTGCCGCCGTTGCAGTTGCAAACTACGTCTGAAACTTCTATTGTATGATGTTTGCCCCCCGAATATGCCTCAAATAACGCATAACAATCGGTTGCAATTACCGCATCCGAGCCGTTTGCCAAAATTTCGGCTTTGGCTTTGACAATATTCTCGACTGTACCGAAGCTTTCAAGATGCTGGGGGCAGATTCCCGTAATCACAGCAAGATCGGGCGGACACATTTCACAAAGTTCGGCGATATCGCCGACGTGCCTCGCGCCCATTTCCGCGATAAAAATATCGTAAGAATTCAAGTCGTTATTGTTTAACGAAAGCGCAAGCCCCATAGGCGTATTGTGCGAACGGGGGGTAGAAAGCACTTTGAATTTTTCGCTAAGAATGTCTGCAAGTATCTTTTTTGTGCTAGTTTTGCCGTAACTGCCCGTAATTCCTATTACTTTTATTTGCGAAGAAGCAAGTTTCTTTTTTGCCTTTTTGACAAAAGATTTGTTGTGGGGCACTTCGTATATCTTGCAAATCGCGTTTGCAAGAACGG
Organism: Clostridia bacterium; assembly: GCA_003979335.1. The sequence continues at coordinate 2,813 of RYWC01000049.1, read as the reverse complement.
TAACGGGCACAATCAATAAAGGAAAAACGCCTAAAATACAGTATTTGAACATGCCGAACATACTGTCGGCTAAAAGCGTTTGGGCAAAATTCAAAAGACAGATTGCAAGATACGATAAAACAAGGTTTACGAGCAGCAAAACAACGTAGAAACGTTTAAGACGGGGCGTGAACGCAACGGGAACTTTGAGCGCAACCTTTCTGTCCGCTACGGCGTAAACAACAAAGAAGATAATGTAAGCCGAAAATCCGATTAGAGCCGCCCATTCGCCGGCAAAGGAAAAACAAAGAGACAGCACTGCGCAGACAAGCGCGCACATTATCGCCAGAAGCAGGTGCCTGCCCCACAAAACGTTGTTGCGTTTTACCGACCAGACCGCAAAGCGCGTACAGCTGTATCCCCACGATTGAAGTATGCCGAATAGCTTATAAAAACACCCCGTATAAAATACGGCGAATATGACGGCGCATAAAACGCACTCTATTGTTTTTGGAACGGAAATGAAAAACATTATTTCTCCGATAAAAAATTATATATAATATTATTGAATTTTTCAGGCTGTTCAGAAAAGCAGAAGTGTCCGCCCTCAACAACCTGAAGAATGCTTCCTTTAATGAGAGAATGAAAAATTTCGCCCTCTTCGCAAGCAGGCGTCACATTGTCGTCCGCGCCGTAAACAAGAAGCGTAGGCACCGAAATTAAATTGGCGCAACACTTTAAATCTTCGTTTACAATTTTTTTATAACTCTCTTTCATTACGGGCGAAAGCTTTTTATATTCATCGCTGCCGTAATGTCTTTCCGCAAATTTCGGGAAAAGCCTTTTAACACGCCTATATGCCCTTATTCGGCGCATATATTGGGGGGAACGCGGTTTAACAAGCCCGGCGCCGCCCGTAATTATCAGCTTTTTTACCCTATCGCCGTGCGCAGAAAACAGCTTTAACGCCACCCTTGCGCCGAACGAATGCGCTATTACATAGGGGCAGAAAAGTTTTCTTGCATCCATAAATTTTAAAAGCCAATCGGCGTAATCGCCTACGCTCCACGCCCTTTCGTCCCCCTCGCTCAACCCGAAAAAAGGAAAGTCGGGGGCAGTCACGCAAAAGCGTTCCGAAAGGCGTTCCGTCTGATAGTAAAAACTTTCTTTTTTCGAACCGTAGCCGTGCAGAAGCAGTACATCCGCACCTTCGCCGTGGTTCAGAAACGACACGAATTTACCGTCTATTAAAATTTTAAATCTCCTTTACCATTACCAGACAGTCCTCGCCGTCGGAATAATATCTGGTGCGCGCATAAACGCCTTTAAAACCGTTTTTAAGATACAGCCCCATAGCTACGGCATTGGATACGCGCACTTCCAAAAATACTTTTTCCGCGCCCTTTTCCTTTGCCACGCGCACAAGTTCGCCTATAATCGCCGTACCTACTCCGCTTTGACGGTAAGGCTCGGCAACGGCAACGTTGGCTATATCCGCGCTGTCTGCCGCAACGGTAATACCGCCGTAACCCGTTATTTCTCCGCCGTCCTCAGCAAGCACGCCGTAAAAACTTTCCGTTTCAAAGCTTGATGCCAGCATCTGAAAGTTCCACGGCTCTTTCGGAAAACACTCCGCCTCAATCTGTGAAATCCGCAGAATGTCCTTATAATTCCATTCTCTTATTTGCACAAAGCGCCTCCTCCGCCTGACTTTTCCTGACGTAAAGCGCGTGCATACTATCCGACAGGATATTGCAGCACTCAACCGCGGTTTTCAGGCAGCCGCGGACGTCCAAACGCGTGTATCCCTTAATATTCAAGTCTTCAAAACCGAAAACGGGAGTTTTTAACAATTCGACATCCTCTCCCGACATATAACAAGGCGCAAGGCAAATTTCCCCGTCCTTATAGCCGCAAACGTAATAATAGCCGTGCGCGGCGTCAATGGCAATATAAAAATTTTTGCTGTTGACATTATATGCCAGCATATCGAACGCCGTTACGGGCTTTAAAGGCTTGCCTGCCGCAAGCGCAAAACCTTTTGCCGCGGAAATACCTATTCTGATACCCGTAAAAGACCCCGGACCCGTCACTGCCGCAAAAAAATCGCACTCGTCAGGCGTAAGTTCCGCCTCGCTTAAAGCGGCGTCTATTTCGTCCATTAAGACTACGGAATGACGCATAGCGCAATTGTCCGTATGTCTTAAAACGCTTTTCGTCCCCTTTTGCGCAAGCACGGTAAGGTAACCGGAAGAGGTGTCTATAGCAAGATAATTACTCATAGCTTATTTTTCTTTTTTCCTCCCCCGTCTTTTCTATTAACACCGTCCTGCAATTTACAGGAAGAACGTCGGCGATATTTTCCGCCCATTCGATAAGGCAAACGCCGCCTGCATAAAAATAATCGCAAAGCCCGAGACTTTCTGCCTGCGCACCGTTTTTCAGTCTGTAACAGTCAAAATGATATAGTTTGCCATCGTATTCGTTCATATAAGCGTAAGTCGGGCTTAAAATTTCGTCATCGATGCCAAGCCCCTTAGCTACTCCCTTGCAAAACAATGTTTTGCCTGCGCCCATTGCGCCTTTTAAAATAACATTATCGCCGCTTTTTAAAAGCTTTGCGTATTTTTGCCCGAATAAATATGTGTCTTCGGGACTGCAAGAAATATACTCCGTCATAACTATATACAGGTATATGATACCACAATTTTCCGTTTTGTAAAAACGTTTGAACAATTATTTTTATTTATTTTGAATTAACCGAAACTTATAGTTTACAACGCTTGACAAGCACATTTCGGGCAATTATAATAAAAATACAATTTAAAGTTATT
>RYWC01000048.1 GCA_003979335.1 Clostridia bacterium | reverse complement strand
CCATAAGTGAATTCTATTATAAATCAAGCTTAAAAATTTGTAAAGAAAAAAAGCGGAAAAATTCCCCGACGTTTCCGTCGGGGATTTGTTTATAAGAGTATATTGTTTATCAGAGTATGCCGCCGAGCATTCCGAGAATACATCCGAAAGCGAACACAACAAGCATAATCCAGTAGAATATTTTCCAGCCTTTGCTTTTATGGCTTACATAACGCCACGCGGGAATTGCTATCGCCACGATTATTGCGATGTTTCCCAAAAGAGTAAAGATTGTTACTATATTGCTTAATATACCTGCGGTTTTACCGTCAATACTGTTTATAAGTTTTAAAATCAGGCTGATTATGCCGCTGAAAATATAGAACAATGCCGCCAACGACATTCCCCAAAACGCGGCGAATTTCACGATATCCCTGTTAGAGGTAGAAGCTGTCGAATTACGTTTTGACATTTTTAAATCTCCTTAAATAATTTATGTTTATATTATACAGATTTTTTATTGAACTTGCAAGCGCGCAAACGCGAAATTTTAAATTTCGTTCAGCTTTTTGAGCACCGCCGAAAAATAGTCCGGCAAAGGCGCTTCGAATATAAGCTCTTCGCCCGTCGAGGGATGCGTCAACTTTAAACGCCAAGCGTGCAGAAGCTGACCGTCAAGCGAAAATTTTTGTTTTTTTACACCGTAAACGGGGTCGCCGACAACGGGATGAGCCAGATACTTTGCGTGAACTCTTATTTGATGCGTCCTGCCCGTTTTCAAATCGAAACGGCAGAGAGTAAATTTCTCTTTATATCTTTTTAAAACTTCATAGTCGGTCACGGCAAGTTTGCCTTTTTCCGGAGAAACCACAGCCATTTTAACCCTGTCTTTCGGGTCACGTCCGATGTAAGTCGTAACCGTACCCCTGTCGTCTTTCAGATTACCTTCCAAAAGAGCCAGATACGTTCTTTTACAAGTTTTTTCTTCAATCTGTTTTGAAAGGTTTAAATGCGCGCCGTCGTTTTTTGCAACGACCAGAAGTCCGGAAGTATCCTTATCTATTCTATGCACGATTCCCGGGCGTATTACTCCGTTAATTCCGCTCAATTTATCAAGCTTGTACAATAACGCGTTTACAAGCGTTCCCTCGTAGTTGCCGTTGCCCATATGCACGGTCATCCCCTGCGGCTTATTCACGACTGCGATATCGGCGTCCTGATAAATAATTTCTACGGGTATATTTTCAGGCTTCACCCCGTATTGCACGGGGTCGGGCAAATTTATTTCGTATTCCATGCCGGCTGAAACGGGCTGGGAAGCTTTTACTGTTTTATCTGCGCACTTTACGTTTCCCGATTCAAAAAGTTTTTTGACGGAAGAACGCGTTACACCATCTAAATTTTTACTTAAAAATATATCTGCACGGGAATAATCTTCCCGTGCCGTCAATTTTTCTATTTTCATTCTCCGCCGTTACCGTCTTTTTCTTCAGTTATTTCGTCTGCATCATTTTTTTTGTTTAAATCGCATTCCGAGTTCTTTTCACTGTCTGTCAGAATCGTATCCATGGTAACAATCTGCGCCACAACGCCCTCTTCTTCCGCTTTTTTGCGGTCTTCCTCTTCTTTACGCGCCTGTTGCGCGGCTTTTGCTTTTTTTGTAAGAGGGAAAACAGAATATTCGTTGAGGAAAAGCAAATCGATTACAGCAAGCACTGCGCCGAAAACTATCCAGAAGTCTGCAAAGTTGCAGTATGCGATTCCGCCGAAAAGCCAAATACCGAACCAGTCGCGCACCCAGTTAAAAGCAATTCTGTCAACAAGGTTGCCAATAGCGCCAGCAATAACCAAAGAAATAGCTACCTTCATAATCACAAGCCTGTTAGGCATAAATATGAAAGCGAAAATCATTACCGCAAGCAATAAAAACGTAACGGTTATAAGCACAGGTTGACCGATTTCCGGATGCTCGTTCAAAAAACTGAATGCACATCCCCTGTTCCTTATTCCGCTTTTTATAACCCAAAAACCGGGAATTATTTCAACGTTCCACGCCCCGGGATACAGCTCCTCAAAATGCTTGGTAAGCAAATCGGCGGCAATAAGCACGGCTATTACAACCAACAAAATTATGCTTAATTTCCCGAAATGGGGCTTTAACTTCTTTTTAAACATATTTTAATAATATCGTAAAACCGCAATAAAGTCAATTAAGAACGGGTGCAAAGCACGCCGAAAAAAAGAGAAATACGCCGAAGAGTGTTCGGCGTATCTTTATTTATATTGATTGCGGTTATTTAGCAAAACCGAGGCTTATCAAAATTGCTTTATCCACCTTGGACATAGTCTGTTCGTTTAATTCGCCAATCCTTTCTTTAAGCCTGCGCTTATCGAGGGTGCGTATTTGTTCGAGCAGAATAACCGAGTCGCGCACAAGCCCGTATGCTGACGACGGCAGTTCAATATGAGTGGGTAGTTTCGCCTTATTTATTTTGCTTGTGACCGCCGCGGCGATGACCGTCGGGGAATACTTGTTGCCGACGTCGTTCTGAACGACGAGAACGGGACGTATCCCCCCCTGTTCACTGCCGACGACCGGTGACAAATCCGCATAGTAAAGTTCTCCGCGCTTTATAGTCATAATAACCTCTCTTCGGCAGGGTATACTTTATTATATGTACTGCCTTACAGTTATTGTTGACGGAAAAGCGACGTTTTATACCGCTAATAAAGATTGATGACGTTGTAAAGATTGAGAAAAATAATGACGTAATACACAACTAAACAAACAAGCATTATTATGCCTGCAATTTTGCCGAGACTTTTTGTTTTTCCCCAGCACGAAGAGAAAATCAGTACTGCCGCAAAAAGAGAAACTATTCCGCTGACAAGTCCTTCTGTTGTAAACGGCAGTCCGTAAGAACCTTTACAGAGTGCACCCACGCCGCCGATTAACAGAATGTTAGCTATGTTGCTGCCTATAATGTTGCCGGTCGCAATACCTACGTCGCCCTTTCTCGCAGCTGAAACGGACGTTACTAGTTCAGGAAGCGACGTACCGAACGCAACAACCGTCAAAGCGACTATTTCCGCAGGAATATTCAAAGCTTTTACCGCCAGGTCGCGCGCGGAATTGACAACAAGTTCGGCGCCGCCTACTACCATAGCCAGCCCTACGACCGTGATTATTATAAGGAACCAAACTTTTTCTTTTAAATTTTCGTATCCTGTTTTAATCTTTCCCCAGAAATTCAAAGGCGCGTTAGCGCCGACCGTATTGTCGCCGTCAAAGGCGGAAGCCGTCGCGGTTGCCTGTTCAAGCTGAATTTTAGACTGTTTTTTTGCAAGAACCACATTGTATGCCATAAAAGCCGCGTAAAGCAAAACGAGTATCAAACCTTCCCACCAAGCAAACGAATTGCCCAGCGCGCCGAGAAGAACAAAAAGGGCGCTGACTATTACCAAGAAAGGCAAATCTATAAACCGCGTGGTTTTCTCAACAGGAAGTTTGCATATCACCGCCGACAAGCCCAAAATCAAAAATATATTGATTATGTTGCTACCGAGAATATTCCCGGTAATAAGTTCGCCCGTACCGCCGACCGCGTCAACAATCGTTACTGCAAGTTCGGGCGCGGACGTACCGAGCGCCACGACGGTTACGCCGATAATAAATGTGGAAACTTTCAGCTTTTTAGCGATACCCGAAGCGCCGTCCACAAAAAAGTCGGCACCTTTTACTAAAAGCACAAACCCTAAAAGCAACAAAAATACGTTTAATACAATAGTTCCTGCATCCATTTTAATTACCTCTTAATTTATTTTAAACAGGTCGGAGTAAAAATATAAGACCCCCGACTTAAATTGCTTTAAGTCGAAAGTCTTGTTCCTTAAAATTTAAGGGGTTACGGCACGATATAAAAATATCGGGGTTTGTTGCCGCAAGCCTTGTAACTACTCCCTTTCAACGGAATTGATTTTAACAGAATGAAATTATTCTGTCAAGCTCTTGACGGAATAATGTAAATTATTAATTATATCTTTTGCGGTTGCGCAGTAATCGCCTTTTTGTTTTGAAGAAATTTCCGCCGCTCTGCCTAAAACATACGCGGAACACACGGCGGCTTCAAATGGCAGCAAACCTCTTGCAAGGCTTCCGCAAATATAACCTGCAAGAATATCGCCGCTGCCTCCTTTTGCAAGCGCGGTAGTGCCCGTGACGTTGATTACAGTATTATAGCCGTTGCAGATTACGGTAGAAGCCGATTTCAATACAAGCGTTACGCCGAATTCTTTTGCAAATTTCTGCGCATAAAGTACGGGCGAGGAGGATATTTCCCGAACAGACTTTCCGCAAAGCCTTGAAAATTCTTTTAAATGAGGCGTAAGAATTACTTTGCAATTTTTATCTTTCAGAATATTTATCCCGTATTTTGCAAGCGCGTTAAGTCCGTCGGCGTCTATGACCAACGCGCCGTTGTACTTATTAAGAATATATGCCGTTTGTCTGTAAAGAGTTTCACTTACTCCGCACCCCATTCCCAGAGCTATGGCGTCCGCAGTCAAATCTATCTTATCGGAATAAATTGCCTGCGGAAACTTTGCCGCAAGACACATCTTTACTTTTTCACAAGAAATAAGACTGACCAATCCGCAACCTGACATCAATGCGGATTGAACCGAAAGCGCCGCCGCTCCTATATAATTTTCCGAACCTGCCACAAGGTTTGCCTTTCCGTAACTTCCCTTATGTGTGTTGCGTTTTCGTTCAGGGAAAAATTTTTTAACATCGCCGTCAAAGCAAATGCCTGCATAGTCGGAACGCGGACAGACAATGCCTATATCTTTTTTAATAATTTCTCCGCATAAGTCAAGTCCGTCGTTTAAAAATAAACCGTTTTTATATTCGCCGATAACAACCGTTTTATCGGCATTTACGGCACACCCTTTGGCAAGCCCGTTATCACCATTAAGACCGCTGGGAATATCTGCAGAAATAACATACGCTCCGCTGCCGTTTATTTCCGCAATAATGTCCGCCGCTTCGCCTTCAATTTTCCGCGAAAGTCCTGTGCCGAATATACAGTCAACAACAATTGCCCCCGTAATATGCCGCAAATAACGACCTTTATACGCAAGTTTTTCACGCATACAGCCGTCCGAACAATTGCCGCTCAATGCATAAACGCCTACGTTGTATCCCCTTTTTCTCAGCTCTTCGGCGCAAACAAAACCGTTTCCGCCGTTATTTCCAACGCCGCAAACAACCGTTATTTCGTCTGTATTCAGCATTTTTGACGCTTTTTCGGCTTCGTCTGCAATAGAAAGCCCTGCGCGACGCATCAATTCCGCTGACGGCACGTTTAAAACGTTTATTGTATAATTGTCCGCCTCGCGCATTTCGGAAACGGTAAGAACTTTATCCATTAAAGCTTTAAAGATACCTCCGCCGCGTTTATTTCAAGCATATTGCCGCACCAATCGACCAAAAGCGCGCCTTTTTCAGTCACATCCAGCGCTTTAACTTTCCTCTCTCCGGCCTCGGTTTTTATCAAAACATCGGTGTTAAACCAGTTAATATATCTCTTATAATCGTCAACCGTATATTCGTTTTGCAAATTTTCAAGCAAAATATTTAGGACATAGTCCAAATCAGTTTGCTTTTTTAAAATATCTTTAACCGAAATTGCAATTTCGCTGATTTCGGGGGAAATTACATTGTTAACATTTATGCCTATTCCGACAATTGACCGCACAATATGCCCGTTTGAAAAGGTATTTTCAATTAAAGTTCCGCAAATTTTCTTTCCGTTGACAAACACGTCGTTCGCCCATTTTATAGTTGGATTCAAGCCTAATGCTTCCAATGTTTTACAAACCGCAACACAGCTTGAGATCATTATTTTAAAAGCCTCATCCGCAGGAAAGCAATCGTAACGGCGCATTACCGACAAATAAAGTCCGCCTTTTTCGGAAACAAATTT
>RYWC01000001.1:978-33513 GCA_003979335.1 Clostridia bacterium | reverse complement strand
ATGATGCGGAGCGCGGATTTTCCGCGCTCCGCAATTTTAAACTTTTAAGCAAGTGAAATCTTATCGGATATGCTTCTTATAAACAAGCCGCGTTTTACGCCCTCGTCTATACAGCCGTAAACGAACGAATTGAGTTTGTCGGAAGCGCGCGGAACTTTAAGCTCTTTGAGAACCGTAGGAATAAGTTCGTCCGCGTAGACGCTCACCCTGTTCAGAAGTATGCCTTTAATAAGCGATATTACGTCGTAAGGAGTATAATCGGACTCTTGCGAGCGCAACGAGCCCCCTTCTTCCACGCGGTACCTGTCAAAGCCAGAGAATTTATCAGTTTTGAAATAATAGATGTTGCCCAGCATTTCACAGCTTTCAAAACCGCATTTATCGATTAAAGCGCGTAGTTTGCTTTCAAGTTTTACGCCGTACTTGGGTATTCCGAAACACGACAGAGTACGTTTCATTAAGAACTGCGAAGAGATAGGTTCCTCAGCCGCCGCAACAGCTTTTATCGCCCTTATCACCTCGGCGTCGTTCGCTCCGCACAGAACGTAGTTTGCGTCGCAGGACTTTACGTCGGTTTTAGCGGCGCGGTAAGGCTTTCTGAAATTTATCGCCGCAGGTCTACCCTCGCCCGTTAGCTTGTCCAAAAGTTCTTTTATCTTCTTTATTTCGCGTTTGGGGTTATTGAAGAAATTTATCGAATAAAGTCTGTAAACGTTCCAATTGTTCCGCTTCAACGTCTGCACCTGCATAACGGCGCGGTCCTTTACGGAAAACTGCTTTGTACCGTCGCATAAAACGCCTAAAACAAACTCGCGCTTGTTTACAGGGTCGAGAACGCCGACGTCTATTTTGAAGTCCGAAACGCCGACGTCGCAACGGCACTCATAGCCGTAATTCGACAGTTCTTCGGCAATAAATCTTCCTATTCCCTGTTTATTCAGAATCAAGTCGTCGCTCTTCACCGAAATACTCGTCCTGCCCTTTTCGGCAAATTCAAGGAAAGCTTTCAATCCTGCAACGCCCCTTGAAGTAGTGCGCGCCAAATCAATCATAGAGTAGCGCATTGACGAAAATACAAGCATTTCTTCCCTTGCGCGAGAGACGGCAACATTCAGCCTACGCCAGCCGCCGTATTGGTTCAAAGGTCCGAAGTTCAAAGACAGTCTGCCCATTCTGTCGGGTCCGTAACAAACAGAAAAAAGTATAACGTCTCTTTCGTCGCCCTGCACGTTTTCAAGGTTTTTAACGAACAACGGCTCTTCCCTGTCGTAAGCCGCTTCTTCAAGCCCGTGTTTTACGATTGCTTTACCCAAAAGTTTTTCAACATAAACCTGCTGTGGGGTCGAAAAAGTGACTATACCCATACTCGAACGGCGAAGTCTTTCGTCTTTCAACCTGCGCACGACCTCCGCAACCAACGCTTCCGCCTCCTCGCGGTTGCATTTTGTACCGCCGCGCTCGTAAACTCCTTGCTCGATATAGTGCATTCTTACCCTGCTCTCCAAAGCGTCGGGCGACGGGAATGTGCAGAGTTTGCTTGAATAATATGTGATGTTTGAAAATGCGATTAAACTTTCGTGCTTGGAACGGTAATGCCATATCAGATGCTTTTCGGGTATTCCCAAAGCAAGGCAGTCTTCCAATACGCTTTCCAAATCTTCCGTTTCGGGGTGGTCGTCGTCCTGTCCCGTACCCATAAAGAATGAAGTTGGCGGCATCTGTTTGGGGTCGCCGACGATTATTGCGCTTTTTGCCCTTGCAAGCGACGGCACCGCCTCGCAAGTGGGTATCTGAGAAGCTTCGTCGAAAATTACGATATCGAAAAGTTCGGGGTCGGCAGGCAGATACTGCGAAACAGTTCCGGGCGACATAAGCATACATGGCGCCACAACTTTCATAAGTTCGGGAATTTCCGCAAATAAATTCCTTAAATTCAGACTTCTTAAACTACCCTTTGTCTGGCGCTGGAAAGACATAACCTCCAAAGCAAGGGGTCCCTCTGTTTCGGGCATTGGCAGTCTTGAAATCAAATCTTTTCGTATTTTTTCCTTTGTAAAAGCTGTGAACTCTTCCAAAAGCTGTGAAAAATTAGCCGCGCTTTCGTCAAGAACGTTAGCTGAGAACGCTGCAAGACTTTCGTCCGCAGGGATGTTGGTCTGAATAAAATTGCGGTAAACGTTTTTCCTGAACGAAGAAAGTATCTGTTTACCCGTGATTTTACCGCTTTCCATTGCGTCGGTCATAAACGACAGACCGCAGTCGTTCAGTTTTTTAGCGGTAGATTTATACATACACCACGCAGGCAACATATCGATGTTGTCTATCAGCGAAGTACACTTTGCCGTATATATTTCAAATATATCGGCGTCGGCGTAAGCAGTTTTATCTGCTTTTATAATCTTTACGAAATAATCCGCGCTCTTTACAAAAGCCGTAGCGGCAGAAATCAGACCCGATATAAGCGGTTTTAAAGTTCCGCCGTTTGCGGTAACGCAAACGCTGTTGAAAACATCGGCGTTATAGTCCATAAACGTTTGCGAGCATAGGCGGTGCATATTGTAAAAAGGCTTCAAAAATTCTTCGCGCTTTTTCTCGTTGATACCGCCGAAGCCCGTAAAGTTTGCCGCAAGAACGGTATTAGAAATTATGCGTTCCCTTGCCCTTTCAATCTCGACGGCGCGTTTTATCCACTCCAACTCGTCCTTTTCCTTGACAGGTTGTGCGGCGCAACGGTTTATCCTTTTAATCACCGCAAGAAGCTTGCGCGACGAACGGTAATTTTCACCCCAATTGTCTATTTCAGCTTCTATGTCCTCGGCAAACTTAGTTATATCGGGCAGAACCCTGAAATTTTTAAGCCAATGCTTTACCTCGCTGTCATAGCGAAGGTTGGCGTTATAAAATTTGTAAAGCTCCTCCTCGTCGCACTCAAAAAACTCTTTAAGCGCGCCGTCCTTTAAAACCGAAACGACCTCTATCAAGTTTTCAAGCTTTTTACGGGTGAATTTGCTCGTCTTCTGCTTAAACGTTTCAAGGAAAAGCCCCAGATAATTTTTAAGATGTTTAAGCTCTGCAAGAACAACCTCTGCGGCGCATACCACAGCTTGTTTTGTTTTTTCGTCGCATTCGGTCAGCTTCACTTCCGTAAAAGGCGAACGGTAAACTCCGCCGCACTCTTTCGCCGCCGCCTGCGCTGTAATAAGCATATTTTCGTAATCTTCCAGCTTCTGCTTGGTCAAAGAATCGTAAAACGTGCTTTCGATGTTCATAAGCTCGGGCGCGTTTTTATTTTGAAGATAATAGACCATACCCTCGTAAACGCTCAGTCCCAGCCTTCTTTTTTTATGCAAAGCCTCCAAAGGCGCGCGCAAAGTATCGCGCGTTTCCTTAATTCTTGCGCCCGTTTCGGCAAAACTTCCGCCGTCGCCGTCGTATGCAAGAAGCATCGTCGCTTCGATATTGCGGATAATTTCAGACTTGTCGGCAGATTTACCCGAATGAAGTTCCAGACAGAACTCGCCTATACCTATATCGCAAAGCCTTTTTTTAACGACCTGCAAAGCCGCCTGCTTTTCCGCGACAAACAGCACCCTTTTGCCTTTATCTAAGGCGTTTGCGATAATGTTTGTTATTGTCTGGCTTTTACCGGTGCCGGGGGGACCGTGCAGAACGAAAGTCGTACCCTTTTCAGATTCGGCTACGGCGGCGTACTGCGCGCTGTCGCAAGGCAGAGGTGTAAGCACATCGCACGGGTCGGCGTCGTCCTCCGAAACGCCCGAAAGCTTGTTTCCTGCAAGCTTGTTTGCGTTGGACATCAAAGAGGCTATAAGAGGATTTTTCGAAAAGCTTTTAACGTTGTTTCTGACATCCGCCCACATAGCGTATCTTGCAAAAGTAAACTGTGAAAGGTATACGTCCTCATACACCATCCACCCCTTCATATTAGCCGTTTTCGCACGGAAAACAGCAAGAATTTCTTTTGGTGAAAGCCCTTTGCCCTCCACGCCGCGGACGTCTATTCCGAAGCTTTGTTTAAGGAATTCCAAAAGGGTTGTGTTTACCTCGTATTCCTCGCCGACCTCCATTAAAACGCCCTGCGATTTCTGTCTTTTCAGACTTACGGGCAGAAGCGTTACGGGCGCGTATTTATCCTCCCTGTCGCCCTCGTTGCGCCATTTTAAAAAACCGAGCGCAAGATACAGAGTTTTGGCGCCTGCCTCTTCTTCAGCGGAGCGCGCCTTTCTAATCATAGACGATGCGATTTCGCTAAGCGCGTCGGCGGAGGCGATACAGCGAACCTTACCGCCGCGCATCTCTATCTCTATCAGTTCCGCCATGCTTTTAACGCTTTTGCTTTCCCCGAAATAAACTGCGTCGGTTATTGGCGTAGTATTGGGAAGTAGCGTAAATTTACCTTTTTCTTCGGTTTTTTTACAGAAATCTGATAAATCTGCGCATAAAACGTGCAGACAGTCCCTTGAATAACGGAAATTCAACAGATTGTTTTTAAGCGACAAATCCAACAGACGCCTTTGCCAAGTCGCCTCTTTGGAGAAAGTTTTATCGTATTCGTACTTTGCGGCGTCGGGCACTGCGGTCGGCTTTTCGTCGAAAGAAAACTGATTGTCGGACAGAAGTTCATAACCTTGCGCTGTCTTGACCTTTAACGGCAAAGGAAAAAGTCCGCCTATCCTGCACCGCTTTATGTCAACGCAAATTTCATAGTCACCCTTTTGCAGGCTTGCCTTGACATGCGCTTCGCTGGTTGTGTAACTTGCGTTTCTGTGCGAAAACAAGTCGTCTACATCAAATAGCGTTAAATTGTTTACACCCTCTGTAACGTACTTTTCCAAAAGCTGCATATCGTCCTGCAAAGCAGATGAAAAACAGCTTTCATAAAGCCATACCCCCACACATATGCTTGATTTACCGAGAATTATCACGGGGTTAAGCCTTGTCGCTTCAAAACAGCTTGCAACAAAAAGCGCAAGCTCCAAAGGCGTCGCGGACTTGTCGCGCACTATTCGGGTAACGTCCCCTGTACGCGTTAAAAGCGATAAATCGCACTCTTCGCCCCTGTCTATATTCAGTCTGCGCACAGCGGCAAACACAGACGCCGCGGCATTCCTTACACCGTTTTTATCCGTACCTGAATAGCCTGCGAATTCGGAAGAATACCCCCACGTTTTGAGTTGAAGCCCTGCTTCGGCAAGAATTTTCTGGCAGTCCGCAAGCTTAGGGCGGACAAATGAAGCCAACGTTTCCGCATTGGCGGAAAGTCCTCCCCAACAGTCTATCGGCAAAGCCTGAACTTCGGCTTGCAGAGTGCATACCAAAGTTTTACCGCATAAAAGCCTGACCTCAACGGTGCAATTTTCCGGCTCTTCGATTTCAGCAAGGTACTTGGGGTTTAAAACGTTCTGAGGAATAACCTCTATACTGCTTTCGTGGGGTATCTCTTCTATATGCACGTCGGTTGCTAGTATCAACGGCGTTGAACCGCTTACGCTGACAGTTATGTCGGCAGCGTTTTCGGTATCCCTGTTAAAAATTTTAAAAGAAGTAAAAAGCGGAAGCCTGCAATAGTAATTTGCATAGCTTACAACGTTTAAAAGTTCTCCGTCAACTTCAAAAACGTCTACGGGTTTTTTGTTTTTAACAGCCATATATGCCTCGCTTTCCGCCTTTTTCGGGTGTTTCAGTCTTTAAAACACATTATAACACTTTTGCCAAAATATGGCAAGTATCTTAAGATATTATTGCCCTGCAAAAGATTGTTAAAACTCTTCGCACGTCTTAAATTAAAGAAATAAATTGCCAACGAAAAAAGACGGAACCGATGTTCCGCCTTTAAAGAATTATTCTTCGATAATCGCAAGTTCTTTCAGCGCCCTTGTATAGGCAATGTATTTTTCATTATCCGTCATATCCCCGTCGGCAACCGCAACGGCGGTAAATTCCAGCCCTTTACTTTCGTATACGGTCATAACGTTTATTTTTGTTTTTGATATTTTACCCGTATCCCTAAGCCTGTTATAGCCTTTTTTTGCATACTTTTCAATCGATTGCCCCCCACATATGACGGCTTTAAGCCCGTTTTTGCCAGAAAGCCAACCCGTAACCGAACGCGGAGAAATGCGTTCGATTTCCGCCCCGTCAAATCCTATCGAATTCATTTCTATTCCCAAATTTTCAGAAACATAAGAAACAATCTGATTGGTGTTGCGATAGTTCAGATTAAGATTGTAAACCGAATAATCAAGCTGAGCCCAGTCTTTAATGCCCCTGTAAACTGTAATATTCTGCTTCAAATCGCCGAAAACATTGAAGACCGCGCGGTCGTTCACCTTTTTTAATACGCCGTATTCCGCAGGCGAAATATCCTGCGCCTCATCTACAAACACAAAGGAAAATTTAGGCGAAAGATTAAAATTCAGCTTTGTTAAAATAAGACACAGCGCAAACAAATCACTGCGGATTAAGCGCGTAGACCCCATACTATGCTTGATTTTCGCCGCTTTTACCGTCTCTTTATAGAAAAAACGGAGTATATCGGTCACACTTTCGCACTTGCCGATTGAAATCAAATAGCTTTCACCCCGTATGACATCGGCAAAGTCGTAAAAGGCGGAAAAACAGTTTAAAATAGTATTCACGCCGCCTGCCGCAGAAACAATTTCCTTTTTGAGCTCTTCCCGTTTTGCAATGCCGTCCGAATAGGTAAGAACTTCCCCTTCGGCAGTTTTAATCTTATATCTTTTCAAATCGGAAATTTCTTTATCAACCGCAGTTTCAAGGTTTTTTAAATCCTCTTCCGCCGCAAGGCATATTTTCTGCGAGTATCTGCGCAGGAACTTTAAAGATTTGTAAAATGAAAGAAACTGCCTGTAAAAATAAGCGTAGTCTTTCATCCTTTCGTCGTCCGATACAAGCGTTAAAAACTCTTTAACGTCCAAAACGCAGTTGAACATATATCGGAACTGTTTTGTGTAATACAGACCGCCGTCCTTTTTTTCTTTAATCTCGCCGAGTACGCTTCTGCGAATGCGTACGTGCGCGTTTTTCAGCCTTTCGTAATGCTCAATCTGCAAAGCAAACGACGAAATAACTTCTTTTGTCACATCCATGCAATCTTCGGAAGCGAAAAGCCCGTAAACCCCGTCATAGACTTTTGCAAGCTTTCTGTCCACGTCCGCTTCGAATTCGGGCGAGTAAATATATTTAAGATACTTGTCGTCCGCGGCGGCGTTAAAATCTATTTTGCCGCTTAAATCAGCCCCTGCGCTCTTCAAAAGCTTTAAAAAATAATTGTCCAGAGTACTCGTTCTCACCTTTTCGAGTTCGAGAACGGAAGAAAGCTCGTCTATAAACGCATTGAAAGAGTCGGACGGCGTAATAACCATAACGTCGGTAGGGCGCACGCTTTCATTGTTGTACATAATGTAAGAAAGGCGGTGCAAAAGTATCATCGTCTTACCGCTGCCTGCAACGCCCTGCAACACAAACTCTGTACGCTCTGGCATGGTTATAATTTCAAACTGCTTTTCCTGTATTGTTTCGATTATGTCGCAGATTTCCTGCTTTTCCTTTCGTCCGCGCAGAATTTCCTTCAAAAACGGGTCAAAAATCAATGCCTCGTCTCTGCCGCCAATCTCTTCCTCGGTAAGATAATCGGCAAGGGAGAGATATTCGTTCCTGACGTCGAGAACCTTGCCGTTACAAGTTCTTAGCGCCCTGCGGAGAATAAGTTTATAATCGTAGTCGTTTATTGAAAATGAAGTTTTGCTCTTCTGATAATATTTTCTTGCAAGCGGTGCGCGCCAGTCAACTATTTCAAGCCCCTCGCTACCGTGCTTGCCTATATAATAACTGTTGTAACCCTCTTTTTCGTCCGTCAAATCCATACGGGCAAAATAAGGCTCGTCGAAAAAGGGCTTGAATTCCTGCATTTTTGCCTTGATTTTTGAAATTTCCGCATTCAGTTCAAGCACTTTGCGATATTTTTCGGCATTGTAATCTTCCTGTTTTAAAATGCCCTCTTTTTCCTCGCGCGCGGCGTTAAGCTTTGACTTCAATTTGGCAAGATAAAGCGCCCTAAGCATTATCATAACAGCCTGAACGTGAGCATTTTCATATTCAAACTGTTTTTCACCGTCCAGCAAGTCAAGAAAAAACTCTTTTGTGGGTTCCTTTTTAGGGTTAATTAAGTTTTTTACAGCTTGGAAATCAGTCATTAAAGTTAAGTATAACACAACTTATCAGCCCCGTCAAGTGCGGACAAAACAGTACGCGGCGCAAGTTACAGGCGGATTTTATCGAATAAACAGCAAATTTGCAACTGTAAAAAATATACTTCAATCCGTCAGGCAAATTGTAAATTCAGCGGTTTATAACTTTGAATTATTGTCGCATATTACAGGACTTTTATAACACTGATTTTAAGCGAATATTTTTGAAACACATATATCGGCTTTTTAATTTAAAATACTTTTAAAACAGTTAACAAAAGGGGCAATTTTACAATTGCCCCCAATATATGCCTTAAATAACACGTTTAGTTTTATTAAATTTTATTAAAAATCGATAAAACTTAAAGTCCATTGCTAAACTGAAAGCGGATAGTAAATTTTTAAATTCAAATACTAAGGCAGAAGAAAATATTTTACTCCCATTCAATTGTTGCAGGGGGTTTTGACGTTATATCGTAAACAATTCTGTTGGCGTGTTTAACCTCGTTTACAATGCGGTTTGAAATGGTTTCCAATACGTCGTAAGGAATCCTTGCCCAATCGGCAGTCATTGCGTCCAAAGACGTTACCGCGCGGATTGCTATTACGTTTTCATAAGTTCTGAAATCGCCCTGCACGCCCACAGTCTTACTGTTTGTAATAACGGTGAAGTACTGCCAGATTTCTTCGTCAAGACCTGCTTTTGCAATTTCGTCCCTCAAAATATAATCGCTGTCTCTCAACGTTTCAAGCTTTTCTTCCGTAACCTCGCCCATAATACGGATTGCAAGTCCGGGACCGGGGAAAGGCTGGCGCATTACCACGCTTTTAGGCAAGCCGAGCTCAAACCCGACTTTTCTTACCTCATCCTTAAAAAGGTCGCGCAAAGGCTCGATAATTTCTTTAAAGTCAACAACTGAGGGCAGACCGCCGACGTTATGGTGTGATTTTATCACGGCGCTTTTGCCCTTTCCGCTCTCTATAACGTCGGGGTAAATTGTTCCCTGAACCAAAAAATCGACCTTTCCTATCTTTTTTGCCTCGATTTCGAATGCGCGTATAAATTCTTCGCCTATTATTTTACGTTTTTTCTCGGGCTCTGTTACGCCTTTAAGTTTTTTAAGAAATACTGCGCCTGCATCGGCTTTGATAAGATTCATTTTAAGCCCGTCTTTAAATACGGACATTACCTCGTCGGCTTCGTATTTTCTCAAAAGACCGTGGTCTACAAAAACGCAGGTCAAATTGTCGCCTACCGCTTTATGTATAAGAGTTGCCGCAACAGCGCTGTCAACTCCGCCGGACATTGCGCAAAGCACCTTTTTATCGCCCAATTTTTCCTTTAACGCCGCTATCTGGTTTGCAACAAAGTTTGACATTGTCCAGTCGCCGACGGCACCGCATATTTCATATAAAAAGTTTCTTAAAAGCTGCGTACCGAATTGGGTATGGTTGACCTCGGGATGAAACTGTACCCCGTAAATTTTACGCTTTTCGTCGCCGAATGCAGCAAACGCGCAGTTGTCGCTGTGCGCTATTTTTATAAACCCTTCGGGGAGCTGGGTTATCCTGTCGGTATGACTCATCCAGCAAACCGCTCTTTCGGGCACGTCCTTGGTAAGCGGCGATTTAACGTAAGAAACTTCCGCCTTACCATACTCCGAAGCTTTGGCGTTTTCAACCGTACCCCCCAACATATGCGCCGTTAATTGACATCCGTAACATATGCCGAGGACGGGAATTCCAAGCTCGAACACCCCTTTGTCAATCTTAGGGCTGTCTTCCTCATAAACGCTGTTGGGACCGCCCGTGAAGATAATGCCTATGGGGTTGTATTCCTTAATTTTTTCAAGACTCATTTCCGAAGGCATCAAATCGCAGAAAACGC
This sequence comes from Clostridia bacterium, assembly GCA_003979335.1. The sequence goes on along the minus strand of RYWC01000001.1, from coordinate 23,397 downwards.
CCTGTTCCCTCACGCGCCTTGCGATTAGCTGATTGTATTGACCGCCGAAGTCCAAAATCAAAACTTTCTGATGCTGCATTTATTTTTTCCTCTTTAAACGTAAATTTATAAATAAGTAAAGACCGCAAAGATACAGGCAAAACGCAATTTACAGCGTTAAGCGGCGCATATATGCGGTCGTATTTTTAATTCTTAGGCGAATAGTTGGGGGCTTCTTTGGTTATGGAAATATCGTGGGGGTGGCTTTCCGCAAGAGACGCCGCCGTCATTTTTACGAATTTAGCGTCCTTTCTGAGCGCGTCTATTGTACCGCAACCCGTATAACCCATACCTGCACGAAGACCGCCCATAAGCTGGAAAATGATATCTGCCAAAGCGCCCCTGTAAGGCACCCTGCCCTCTACGCCTTCGGGTACGAATTTTATTGCGTTGGATTGGAAATATCTGTCCTTGCTTCCCTTTGCCATAGCGGGGAGCGAGCCCATACCCCTGTAAGATTTAAAGCTTCTGCCCTGATAAATTTCAAGTTCGCCCGGTGATTCGGTTGTTCCCGCAAAGAGCGAACCAATCATAACGGCGCTTCCGCCTGCCGCAAGCGCTTTGACGATGTCGCCTGAATACTTGACTCCGCCGTCCGCTATAATGCGCTTGCCCACCTTATCAGCCTCTTCCGCGCAGTCCATAACCGCCGTAAGCTGAGGCATACCGATGCCTGCGACAATACGCGTCGTGCAGATTGAACCGGGGCCTATACCCACTTTTACTACGTCCGCGCCGGCGCTTAAAAGGTCGTGCGTAGCCGCCGCCGTAGCAACGTTTCCTGCAACCACGGGAAGGTCGGGATAAGCCTTTTTAACTTTTTCAACCGCCTTTATAATTCCGAGCGAGTGTCCGTGAGCACTGTCCAGCACGACAATGTCAACCTTTGAATTGACAAGCTCTGCAACTCTTTCAAGGACGTCCGCCGACGCGCCGATAGCCGCGCCTGCCAGAAGCCTGCCTTTTTTGTCCCTTGCGCTGTTGGGGTACTGAATGGATTTTTCTATATCTTTTATAGTTATAAGCCCTTTAAGATAGCCGTGTTTATCGACTATGGGCAGTTTTTCTATTCTGTGTTTTCCGAGAATTTTCTGCGCTTCCGAAAGCGAAGTTCCCTCGGGCGCGGTCACAAGGTTGTCCTTTGTCATTACGTTAGCTATGGGCTGGGCGAAATTCGTCTCAAACCTCAAATCCCTGTTGGTGAGAATTCCCACAAGCTTTCCGTCGCAGGTAATGGGCACGCCGCTTATCTTATATTTTGCCATAAGGTCGCAAGCCGCGCTTACGGGCTGCTCGGGGGAAAGATGGAAAGGGTCGGTAATAACGCCGTGTTCGCTGCGCTTAACCTTGTCCACCTGAGCCGCCTGCTCTTCTATGGACATATTTTTATGAATTATTCCGATGCCGCCTTCGCGCGCCATGGCAATTGCAAGCTTGCTTTCCGTTACCGTATCCATAGCCGCGCTGATAAGGGGGATGTTCAAATCAATACCCTTGCAAAGCGACGTCCGCAAGTCTACGGTAGAGGGCAACACATCCGACGCCGCCGGAATAAGCAACACGTCGTCAAAAGTCAAAGCTTCCTTTACGATTTTATTCATATATATCTCCTAATAAATGTTTTCTTATGAATTTGCAATTTTAAGCAACTGTTCTTTTACGGCTTGATAATAAATACTGTCCGTATGGTGTTTTTCGATCTCTTTCAACAACTCCGCCGCGCCATCGACGTCGGCTTTTGCAATGACGCGCAAAGCCAATTGCGCCAGCGCGTTGTTTTCGGGAAAGCCCACCGCATCGTCCATTGCCGCATTTGCTGTTTCAATCGCGCTTTTAATACCGTCCTGATTGTACTTTGCGCACGCCACACTGCCGTAGACATATTGCTTATAGTCTATTTTTACTTTTCCGCTGATTGTACCCAGCTGTTCGTTTTTGCTTTCGCAGACGTCGGCAAAATCTTTGTGGGCGTAAAGCTCTTCGCCGTAACGGACTATATCCCCGTCGTTGCCTGCAAGAACGCTGTCCTGAAAGCAGCGCGCCAAATCTTCCGCGTTTCCCGAATAGCTGTAACTTAAAGACGCGTACCCCGTCGCAAGAGAATAATTCCCCCAATTTTCAAACAGAGACGCCATGCTTCCGGGGAAACCCAGACTTGCAATCGCAAACGCTAAAAGCAAGGCAATTATTACGCCCAATAAAGTTTTAAGGGCTGTTTTTACAACTACGTTGAACATATGTAAATTCGATTTCTCCGCCTTGCGTGTATAAAAGGGCAGTATAATTTAATATTTTACCTATTTTATCACAGCGCAACTAAAAATGCAACTGTTTGAAAATAGTAAAAAATGCAAGAAAAGCTGTAAAAAAAGCTTTTTTCCGCGTCCCGATTTTAAAAATTATTCATAGAATAACTTTTTGGACAGTATACTGTTGTATGAAAAAGCGATTATTGGTTCTGGCAGCCTCTTTCCTTGCGGCGTGCGCGCTCGTTTCGTCTGCGGCGTGCACTAAAAACATTGACTACACCGAATACGTTTCCGAAAGACGTTCCGACGTTTTTACTTATAAGGACGACTCGACGGAAATAAAAATTTATTGTTCGCAAAAAGAACAGCCTTATACTGCCGACGGCTATAAAGGTGAACTGTGCGACGTCGTGGAAATTTTCGTAACCCTTCCGAAAAACCCTCAGGTTTTGGAAATAAAGACAGAGGGTTACGAAGGCGAAATGAACTATCAGGCGGTGGATAAAAACTATTATTTGAGTTTTTCATCGCCTGCATTCGATAAAACAGGCGTAGAGGTCACTTTAACGCACGACGGCGAAAGCAATACATACACTGCGCTATCCGTAAAGCACGAAAACGTAATGACGTGTGACCAAGCCGTGCTATGCGTAAAAGAACACGCGGCAGAACTTTTCGAAAGCCTGACAAAAAACGGACTGTTCGACGGGGAAATTTATGTAAGGCTTTTATATGACGACGGCTGTTATTACTACGTCGGCATATGCGACAAAACAAAAAAAATCAACGCCTATCTTATCGACGGGGTGCGCGGCAAAGTCATAGCCACAAAAACCCTGCAAGGCTAAACGCAACTTCCTTATTATATTTTAAAAGCGTGCGGAAATTAATTTTCGCACGCTTTTATTTCACCCTTAAAAACTCCACTATAACGCTGTTCTGAATAAACAGAAACTTATCTTTTATTTTTAAAAAATCACCGCTAACTTCAACATATTCGCCCACCTTTGCAAAAGCGGAGGAATATTTTTCTTTAAAATCAACGCCGAATTTTTCTTTGAACAAGGCAAGGTTCAGCCCTTTCGCCGTGCGCAGAGAAAGCATAATAAACTCCTCTTCCTGACCGTCCTTATCAATCTTTTCGCTGTCCTTTACGGCAAAATTACCAGACAAAATACATTTAAAATACTCGTCCAAATCAAAAGTGTTTGTAAATCTTACATTATTTATGCAGGAAGAAGCCGCAACACCGAAGCCGATATAGTCTCCTCTATTCCAATAATTAAGGTTATGGCGACTTTCAAAACCCTTTTTGCAGAAGTTTGAAACCTCGTATCTTTCATAACCAAGCTCTTTTAATTTGCGCACGCCGGCTTCGTACATTTCTGCAACTTCGTCGTTATCGGGCAGCTCCCCGTTTAAATAATCAGTGTATATCGGCGTGCCGTCCTCAGGGGACAATGCATACATAGAAATGTGTTTAGCCCCCGAATATGCCGCAGTTTCGATAGTTTTTTCAATATCCTCAACGCTTTGTCCTTTAAGACCGATCATAACGTCTGCGCTGAAATTATAACCTTTCAGCAGTTTAGCGCACAGCTGAAATTCTTTTAAATTATGCGTTCTGCCTATTTCCGCAAGCTGGCTGTCAACTGCTGTCTGCAAGCCTACCGAAAAGCGGTTGATTCCGCATTTAAGATATGTTATTATTTTGCGTTCGCTGACCGTCCCGGGGTTCATTTCAATAGTGATTTCGGCGTCTTTTTCAAGATTGAAGTTCTTTTTTGCCGCCGCAACGAGCATAGCTATGTAATTTTCGTCTATAACTGACGGGGTTCCGCCGCCGATATACAAAGTATCGAATTTAAAATCTTTAAGCTTGTCTTTGCGCATTGCCATTTCGCGGTATACGCATGCCATATAACTCTCCGCAAAACATAGCTTATCAGGGTACGAAACGAAATCGCAATATCTGCATTTCGACTTGCAAAACGGTATATGAACGTAAATACCCCCCATTATATGCCTCCGTTACCGTACTTTTTCATATCTATTTTATAATCGGCGCCCACTTCTACGCCCTCGCTTTCCAACATAGCTTTCTGCACTTCCCTGCCGCCAAAAGCAAAGCCGTCGGTCAGACTTCCGTCCTTAAAAACGACCCTGTGGCAAGGTATAACGCCTTGACTCGGATTGCAATGCAAAGCCCAACCCACCTGCCGCGACGCCTTAGGCGAACCGCACGCCGCCGCAACCTGACCGTAAGTTATTACTTTACCGCGCGGCACCTTTTTAACAACCTCGTATACTTTTTCGAAAAAACCCATATCAGTCTTTATTTGTCTTTAAAATCTGCATAAACACTTCGGACGGCACTTCCACATTACCTATCTGGCGCATACGCTTTTTGCCTTCCTTCTGCTTTTCAAGAAGCTTCTTCTTCCTTGTAATATCGCCGCCGTAACACTTGGCGAGCACGTCCTTTCTTACTGCTTTGACCGTTTCTCTTGCAATTATTTTTCCGCCTATCGCCGCCTGTACAGGCACCTCGAAAAGCTGGCGCGGTATCGCTTCTTTCAAGTTCTCACAAAGCATTCTTCCGCGGGTATAGGCGCTATCCTCGTGTACAATCATGGATAGCGCGTCGCAGACGTCGCCGTTAAGCATAATGTCAAGTTTTACAAGCTTGCTTCGTTCATAGCCTATAAGTTCATAGTCGAAACTTGCGTAGCCGCGCGTTCTCGACTTGACCGCGTCGAAAAAGTCGAAAATTATTTCGTTAAGGGGCAAATGATATTCAAGTTTCACCCTTGATTTGTCAAGGTAAGTCATTTGCAGGAACACTCCCCTCTTTTCCCTGCATAAATCCATAATCTGACCCAAATAATCGGGCGGCGAATAAATGTCCGCCTTAACAATGGGTTCTTCCATATGTTCAATCTCGGACATAGGCGGCAGGTGCGAAGGGTTGTCCACAAAAATAACCTCGCCGTCGGTCTTCACCACTTTATAGCTTACAGACGGCGCGGTAGTTATTATTTCCAGCCCGAACTCCCTTTCTATGCGCTCCTGAATAATTTCCATATGCAAAAGTCCCAAAAATCCGCACCTGAACCCGAACCCGAGCGCAACCGAACTGTCAGGTTCGAATATCAGCGACGCGTCGTTGAGTTGCAATTTTAATATAGCGTCTTTTAGGTCGTTGAATTTGCTGCCGTCAAGAGGGTAAATTCCGCAAAAAACTACGCTTTGTACCTTTTTATAACCGGGCAGAGGCTCTGCCGCAGGGTTTTCCGCGTTAATAAGCGTATCGCCGACAGCCACGTCCTGTATTGATTTGATTGACGCTGCAACATAGCCTACGTCGCCTGCGGAAAGCCCGTTTTTAGGGCTGAGGTTGGGCGCGAATACGCCCGTTTCAACCACCTCGTAAACCTTATCCGAGCGGAAAGTTTTTATTTTATCGCCTGCCCTGACTGCGCCGTCCTTTATTCTGACAAAAAGAATTACGCCCTTATAATTGTCGTAATAGCTGTCAAAAATAAGCGCTTTCAAGGGCGCGGACTCGTCGCATTCAGGCGCGGGAAAAGTCTTTACAACCGCCTCTAAAACATCGTCAATATTCAGCCCCTCTTTCGCCGAAATCAAAGGCGCGTCAGACGCGTCAAGCCCTATAACTTCCTCTATTTCTGCCTTCACTTCGTCAGGACGGGCGGACGGCAGGTCTATTTTGTTTATAACGGGCAGAATTTCCAAATCGTTTTCAAGCGCAAGATACACGTTTGCAAGCGTCTGCGCCTCAACCCCCTGCGAGGCGTCTACTATAAGTATCGCACCTTCGCACGCGGCAAGTGAACGTGAAACCTCGTAAGTAAAGTCAACGTGTCCCGGCGTATCTATTAAATTGAACTCGTACTCTTCCCCGTCTTTGGCTTTATAAAACATTCTTACGGGAGTAAGTTTTATAGTGATTCCGCGCTCGCGCTCTATGTCCATAGAGTCAAGAAGCTGCGCCTCCATATCCCTTTCAGAAACCTGTCCCGTGCGTTCCATAAGCCTGTCGGCAAGGGTAGACTTGCCGTGGTCAATATGCGCTATTATGCAAAAATTGCGTATGTTCTGTTTTTTACCCATAAAATTCCGAAAATTTAAACGATTTTTTTTATTATATAAAAAAACGCGGAAATAATCAAGAAAAATTATTTTAATTAACGCAAAAACACAAAGCGTCTTTAAATTGCATACGGTGTCATTCCTATTGAAAGAAACAAAGCCGAAAAATTCAAAAGGCTTTACGCATAACGGAACACCTGTCCGCGTCAGCAACGACACAGCCGATTAAATTTAATCTGAAATATTTGAATGCCGAAACTCAACGGCTGTATTTTTTAACAAATAGACAGTTGTTTGGGCGTTTTGTATAACGATGATGACATAACGGAAGCGAAGTTCTTGCGTGTGCAGATGCAGTTGTTTGGCGTTTGATATAGCAATGATGCCCCCAAATAATGTTTTTATTTTAAAGAATTCGTAGTTATTGATTTTTAAAATCAACGCAACGAAAAAGCGGCGCGATTTATGCGCCGCTCGGTTTGATTTTTAAATATAATTTTAAATCAGTCCACCATTGCAAGCCTGTCCAACAGGCTGTCGTTTGTAAGTATCGTACCGCCGCCGATTACTGCCGCAAGCTGCGGTTCTTCGGGCATATTCACGGGGATATTCATTTTTTCTTCAATATATTCGGGAAGCCCATCAAGCTTCATTAGACCGCCTGAAAGATATATTCCGCCGTGCATTACCCCCGACGCAACCTCCGCAGGAAGCTTTGTCAAAACAAGCGCGACGTATTCCAAAATTTTATCGACGTATGTGGTTATCACCCCGTAAATCTGTTCGGAATTTACGGCAATGGACGCAGGCGCGCCGGAAGTGACTTCCCTGCCCTCCACAACGTTCATTTTGTTGTCGTCGCGCAATAAACTCCCGACGGTGTTTTTCAGCCTTTCGGCAGTCAGCGCGCCGATTTTAAGGTTGTAATTATCAGCAAGCTCGTCTATGATATGCACATCAATATTTCCGCCGCCGAGATTTACGGTCAGACCGTAAACTATACCGTCCTGCGAAACAGCGGCAATATTTGTAATGGAATGTCCTATATCGAGCACAAACATAGGCGTGCTTTCGCTTATTGCAACATTGTGCCCCAAAACCGAGGCGAACGGAGTCATTGTAAAATAAACCGAAGCTATTCCGCAGTCCTCGGCAATGCGCATATATTTCTGTTTAAGTTCGGCCTTTGCGCCGCAGGGGAGTATAAAAACAACCTCTACGCGTTTGGCTTTTTTGCGCGTAATTTCTATCTTGTTCAAAAAATATTCAAAAAGAAGGGAGGCAAGCCCCTCGTTCACTACATCGCCCTCGAATACGGGGTTTATAATGTGCGTATTGACCGCCGCCCTGCCCGAAAGCGCGCGCGCCTTATCGCCGTAAGCTTTTACCGACAGAACCTTTTCGCCGCCCTCTTCGTATTCTTCCACGGCAATACAGGTCGCCTCTCTCAAAACTACTCCGCATCCGGGAATATATATTTTAGTGACACCCGAACCCATGTCAACGGAAATTCTCTTCATTATTCAGCGCGCACCCCGTCAAGTAATTTTTTCGTAAGATTTACGGGCAGACCGACAACGTTTGTATAGCTTCCGAAGTACTCTTTGACTACCCCCTCGTCCTGTATTCCGTAACTGCCTGCCTTGTCCATCGGCGAACCGCCGTCAACATAGTTTTTTATGAATTCGTCCGACAATATGTTGAACTTAACCTCTGTTTTGTCAAATCCGACAAGCTTTTTAAAAGGGCTTCTGACGCATACCCCCGTAACCACAAAATGCGTTTTGCCCGACAGTTTTTTGAGCGTATTTACAGCGTCGTCCCTGTCCTTAGGCTTGCCCAAAACCTCGCCGCCAAAAACAACGATTGTATCGCAGCCTATTACTGTTTTATAAGGGTTTAAAGCGAAAACCCCGTCGCATTTCTTTTCCGCCAAAGCGCAAGCCATCTGTTCGGGGAAAAGGGAAATATTAACTTTTTCGTCCGCGTCGGAGGGTACAACTTCAAACTTCTGCAAAACTTGCGATAAAAGCTCTTTTCTCCTCGGCGAAGCGCTTGCCAAAACGTATTCCATAAATTAACCGTTCTATAAATAAATGCCGCCTTAAAAGCGGCATTTTCCATTTTTTAAAGTATTTCCAGATTTTTGTGGAAAGATTTTCTGAACTCTGTCGCGGCAGCCATTGCGTTCTTTATTTCAAGCGTAGCGTCGCCGTCCACCTCGGTCTTCATAATTACCGAATCGCCCAAAATGTCGCAGTTGATACTTTTTATCGTGCCCGAGTTTGCCCTGTCAAGGCTTTCGGCTATGCGTAGCATAACGCCGAGCTTTTTAACCACGTCCAAATCGTCTTCCGTCACAATATCGCGATATCTCGCCCAATCATAGAGGTTGATATCCTCTTTTTTGTGACAGCAGGCGGTAAACGCCGCCAAAACTATATCCCTGTGCGAAACGCCGTAAAGCGTAGCGTTAAGAATCATATACCAGCTGTGCCGCTGATGGTTGTAATATTTTATGCGCATGCCGCAATCGTGCAACATAGCGGCAACTTTCAATATTTTAAGGTACTGACGGGGGAACTTGTGTAAAACGCGCAATTGCTTGAAGAGCTGTATGCTCAAATTAACAACATGCTCGACATGCTTTTCCTCGCAGTCGTAATATTTGACAAGCGTCGTCAAAGAATAGTTCAAAACGTCCGCAATCGGCTTTTCTATGGTCATAGGAAGCGCCTGATTGAACATTATGCCCTCTCTGAGACCCGCGCCCGACAATGTGAACCCGTCGGCGTTCACAAAAGTGACAAAAGACTTTATAACCGCAAGCGCGGCTGGTAAAATATCCGCTCTTTCAGCCGAAAGACCCTTTATTTTCTTCTTTTTGTCCAAATCAAGGACCTTTATCATATCGTAAACGGGCGTAAAGTCCTCGGTCATCATTCTGTAATTATGCACGGTGTCCAAGGGATATTTGTGCACCATTCTCGAAATTTTAAACAAATTCCTGAACGAACCGCCCACGCCAATCATCTGAACATCGGGGTCAAGCTCTTTAAGCCAATCAACCTTTTCAAGCTGTTCGGTAAAGAACGCTTCAATCTTCGCCGCCTGTTCCTCGGGTTTAAGCCCGTCGCCCGAAAACAGCCCCGTTAAAGTAACCGCGCCGAAAGGAAGGGTTACATAATTGAGCATATTTCTGCGGTTGTAATAAATTATTTTGGTTGAACCGCCGCCTATTTCAAGAACGATGCCCTTGGGAATGTCCATTGTGTTTATAACGCCGCGATAAACGAGAACAGCCTCTTCTTCCGCCGTTAAAACCTTTATTTTTATTCCGCAGGTAGCCTGAATTTCGTCAAGAAAACTGCGCTGGTTTTTAGCCCTGCGCACCGCTTCGGTCGCAACCGCGATAATGCGAACAACTCCGCTCGCGTCGCAAAGCCTTTTGAACATTTTTAATGTTTTGATGGTTTCCGCAACCCTTGCAGGCTTTAAAAAGCCGTCTCTTTCCATATCCTGTCCGAGTCTTACGCTCTCTTTAAGTTCGTCCACAACCATAAAATAGCCGTCGGCGAAAAGATTGACTATGACAAGTCTTGCGGAATTCGAGCCCAAATCTATAATGCCTATTTTTTCCATAAAAAACACCTCGCGCGGAGCAGTCTCCGCCGAAATAAAGTAAATACTTTCTCTATTAACGGATTATATCATAAGAATGACGGCTTGTACATATTTTTAAAAAATTTTTGTGCAACTTGCACAACAAAACCAACATATCAGCCGCATTTTTACAAAATCTTACAATTCTTTGATTTTTTTCGACAAAACAGGGCAGACAAATTCCGGCGCTATTTCTTTAAGGGGCGTCAAAACAAAATCGCGCTTTGAATACTCCCTGTGCGGAACCTGCAAAACATCGCTCAAAATTACCTTTTTACCGAAAAATATTATGTCGATATCGAGGGTTCTATCCCCCCAGCGCACCGTCCGCTCTCTGCCGCAAGCGCTTTCGATACGGTGTATTTCTCCTAAAAGCTGTTCCGCAGTTAAAATTGTTTCAATCTCTGCGGCGCAGTTTAAAAACATATTTTTCGCAACTCCGCCGTAAGGCCGGGTTTCTATATATGCCGAAACTTTATTCACCCTTATTCCGCGCGTTCCGTCAAGCAGTTTCAACGCTTTGTCAAGATATTCTCTCCTGTCGCCGACAGAAGACCCCAAAGATAGATACGCTTTCTCTTTTTCGGCTTGAACGGTAACGCCCACGCTGCCGAATTTATGCTTTACAGGCGCTTCGGGCTTGTACACCGTAAGCGTTACTTTTTGGACGTTTACGCTCTCAAAAATAGCGTAGACCCCCGAATATGCCAAAGTTTCGATTAAATTGAACACGTTTTTTTGCGAAACATCAGCCAAAATATCGCACACCTTAGAGTAATTAACCGTGCCCGATAAATCGTCGTTTAGCGCGCCTTTATAAAAGTCTGTAACTATATCCACATCGAAAATAAAGGGCTGAGCATTAACCTTTTCTTCGTCGTGTACGCCGTGACAGGCGTAAACTTCAAGCCCCCTTATTTTAACCGCGTTCATACTCATTTTTGATGACCTCGGCATTCTCTTTTACGTCATGGACACGCACAAAAAGAGTATTTTTCCTTACGGCAAGCCTCGTAGAGTCCAAAGTCTGAGGCAATCTGTCCTCGGGATTTCCCCCGAACAGCGATTTTCTGCTTGTCCCCAAAAGAAGAGGGAAGCCCAAATCCGACAGTTTTTCGTATCCGTTCAAAAGTTCGTGATTCTGTTCTCTGTTCTTTGCAAAACCTATTCCGCCGTCAAGAATTATCTTTTCTTTATCTATACCGGACGCGACCGCAAATTCCGCCCTGTCCTTTAAAAAAGTTTTAATAGGGTGCCATATATCACCCGATAACGGCGTTTTTGCATTGTGCATTATACATACGGACGCGCCGTGTTTTGCGATAATTTCAGCCATATTGCCGCCGCGTGAAAGCCCCCACACGTCGTTAATCATATCCGCGCCTATCGCAAGCGCGGCCGCCGCGCTCTCTGAATAATAAGTGTCGACCGACACGGGGACGTCAAATCTTTCCTTTATAAGCTTCAAGGGGCGTTCGAACCTGTTTATCTCCTCTTCGGCGCTGACTTCCGTATGACCGGGTCTTGTGGACTGCGCGCCTATATCGATTACGGCGGCCCCGTCCTTAATTGCTTTTTCAACCCTGAACAGCACATCGTCGGCAGTCGCCCTGCTTTCGTGCCAAAAACTGTCCGGCGTCAGGTTTATTATTGCCATTATATAGGTATAATTTTCAAAAATTTTCTTGCCTATTATCATTTTATTTCAAAAGCGCGAGCACTTCTTCCCTGTTTTCTTTTGTGAACGCGCCCAAAGCGCAGTAAGTCGCCGTTTTGCTACCTGCCTTTTTTACTCCACGGCAGGTCATACAGGTATGCTCAGCCTCGCAGTAAACGAACACCCCTTTGGGTTTGAGCACGCGCATAATCTCTTCCGCAATCTGACGGGTTAGTCTTTCCTGTATCTGAAGCCGTTTCGAATACACGTCAACAGTGCGCGCAAGTTTGGAAAGCCCCACAACTTTGCCGTTAGGAATATATGCAATTGCGATTTTTCCGAAAAAGGGCATTAAATGATGCTCGCACAGCGAAGAAAAATAAATTTCCTTTTCCAAAACTATTTCGCCGCAGTCGGACGCAAAAGTCCTGCTTAAATGCTCTTCCGCATTTTGTCCCTCGCCCGATAAAAGCTCCGCATAGGCGTCCGCCACCCTCCTCGGGGTATCGGCAAGCCCCTCGCGTTTCTTGTCCTCGCCCAAAGCTTCAAGCAAGTCTTCAACGGCTTTTATAACTTTTTCTCTATCCATATTTTCGCCTCTTTCAACAATGTGAACGAACCGCACACCGCGACCGTTTTATTAACAGATTTTTCAAGCGCTTCCGCAACCGTACCCACCCTGTAAACCGCAGGACAAACACACTTCAATGCCGAGTAAATTTTATCGCTTTCCATAGCCCTCTGAACGGGCGGACTTACCGCAAAAAACTCGTTCGCAACGCCTGCCAAAGCGGCGGCGTTACCCTTCACATCCTTATCGGATAAACACCCGAAAACTATGCTCTTCTCCCCACTCTGTTTAGACAAATAGTTTTTAAGCGGCGCAAAAGCCGCAGGGTTATGCGCTCCGTCAAGAACATATAAAGTTCCGTCTTTTGCCGTTAAAACTTCTATTCTTCCGCCTAAAAATGCAGAATAGACCCCCATATATGTCGCAGTTTCGTCAATTTTCAATAATTTTGCAACTTCAATCGCGCAAGCCGCATTGTACGGTTGTGCGGCGCCTTTCATAGTCAAGCGGTACTCTTTTCCTCCGTACAAAAAGGCGTTTTCGCATATAATCTGAGGTTTTTCGGTAATAATGACGTTCTTTTTCTCAAAAAACGCGGCAACTTCCGCGCTTTGCAACGAATTTACTACCGCAGGACAGCCTTTTATTATGCCTGACTTGTGCGTGCAAATTTCTTTTAAAGTATTTCCAAGCACGCCCGTATGTTCCAGCGAAACCGAGGTTATAACAGCAACTTCCTTTCTTAAAATGGCGTTAGTCGCGTCATATGTGCCACCCAATCCGCATTCCACCACTGCGTACTCGCAACCTGCAAGCACAAAAGCATACAGCGCGGCGGCGGTTTCCACTTCAAACTGTGTAGCGCCTGCAGAAATTTTTAAAGCGCTTCCGAACGCCTTTGCATACAGCTCACCGTCTATCGGTTCGCCGTTTATTCTGAACTGCTCGCAATAACCGTACACCGCAGGCGAAGTAAACGTTCCTACGCTTTTTCCTGCCGCAATCAAAATCTGCGTTATGAACTCCGCCGTGGACCCCTTTCCGTTGGTGCCTGCAATATGTATAATTTTAAGTTTTCCGTCGGGGCTTCCCAGCCCGTCCAACAGCGCGCGAGTACGCTCCAAACCAAAGTTTATACCCCTGTTTCCGAGCGAATGCACAGCCGAAACCGCCTCGTTAAAATTCAATAAAATTCTCCTTAAAATTCATACGGAATTATAGCACATATGGGCAAATAAAGCAAGAATATTGTAAATTATTTTGAGAATACTAATTTTATGGCTTTGATATTTATTCGCACTGCAATTATATTTATAACACTGCTTTTGGTAATGCGCCTTATGGGTAAAAGCCAGATTGGCGAAATGCAGCCCTTTGAGTTCGTTATAAGTCTTGTCATTGCCGAACTCGCCTGCATTCCTATGGCGGATACATCCATACCCATTTTGTACGGAATTATCGCCATTGTCACGATTTTCATACTTCACCAGATAGTTTGGCTTTTACAGCTTTGGTTCCAGCCCGTCAAAAAAGTTATAAGCGGAAAGCCCTCCGTCGTCATAAACAAAAACGGAATAGACGAGTTCCAGTTGAAGAAAAACAACCTTGATGTAAGTGATTTAATCGAAAGCATGCGCGTTGCCGGCTATTTCAACCTTGACGACGTTTATTACGGGCTGTACGAATCGAACGGCTCGTTTTCAGCGCTTGAAAAGGAAGAAAAGGCTTCAACCTCCCTCTCCTTAATGCTGATTGACAGGGGCAAACCCGACAAAAAGAACCTTGAACGATGTGGTTTTGACGACAGCAGGCTTGCAAAGTTTTTAAAAGAGCAGGACGCAAAAATAAAAGAAGTCGTCGCAATGACGGTAAACGGAGAAGGCAGGGTTTACTTCCAGAAAAGCGGTGAAAAATACAAAATACTTCAAACCGAGGTGAGCGGACAATGGTAAAAGCGATTGCTTACACTGTTACGGCAATACTTCTTTGCATCGGCATTTTTGTCTTTGCCGAGCTGTATCTGCAAAAACAGTTCAACGAATTTTCCGACGCGCTGGAAACATTGTATTCTAAAATAGAGGACGAAACGGCTACAAGAGAGGACGGTTACGCCGTCAGAACGCTTTGGACGGACAAAAAATCACGGTTGCAGGTTTTACTGCCGCACAACGATATTTCGTATATAGATTACTGGCTGTCGGAAGCTTGCGGACTTATATATACGGGACAGTACGAACTTGCTTTGGGCAAGATAGAAGTTTTAAAAGAAATAGCAAAAAATCTGCCTGACGCTTATTCTTTGACTTTGGAAAATATTTTCTAAGCGCCGCGCAAATAAAAACGCGATATATGAATTTAAAGTTCACACTGCCGAAAAGGCAACTTTAACCCTTAAATTTTCGTACAAAAAAGGACGGTCATAATCGAACGTCCTTTTAATTTGCAATAAAATATCCTGATTATTCGTATTCGTCGTAACTTCTTCTGCCCGACGGAGGACACGGGGGAAAACCCTGTCCGCAATCGGGCGGAGGACAGCATTTGGGCGGACAGTCGGGCGGAAATTGCGGCTTGTCGGGTTTGGGCGGATGCGTGTCCTCTTCCTTGCCGAACTTTATAAGCACAGCGTCTCTGCCTATTTTTACCACGCACTTTATAGGGATAAACACCTCTTGCTTGGAAAATTTAAACCCCTTGCACCCCGTAACGGTAAAACCCGTGACGTTGTTTTCGGGAAAGGTAAACGTCAAATCGCACACCTTGCCCATATTTTTTCCGTCTGTCAAATTTATAACGTCCTTCTGTTTAAGGGCGGAATAGGTAACTTCCATATAATAAAATATGCGCAAAGCTTTTTAAAATTGCCTTGCGCATCAAATTAATATTAAGCCAAAACTTTTAACAAAAACGCGAAACCTTCGGGGTCGACGGGGGGCGCTGTATAATTTGCGTACCAATCGGCATTTAGCATTGCAAACAGCCTGCCGAGCCCTAACAGCCCTGAATTAAGGTAATTATAGAAATTCTCCGCCGTATCGCCCCCGACCCAGCCGATAAGCCTTATTATAAGGAAACCGACCAAAAGAAGCATGCCAAGGAACAGAAGCGCGCCGAAAAGCCTGTTAAGAACTTTTATGATTTTGTTTTCGCTTTCCGATACTGCTTTTATAATCTTTACGATAATGTAGCGCAGAACCCACACCACCGCAAACATTATAACGTAATAAAGTACAACCTGAATATTGATTTTGCCGAGGAATTGGCAGAACCAGTTTTCGTTTGCCGTAATCGCGTTCGCAAGCTTATTTAAAAGCGGCTCTGCCGCTCCCTGAAACGCCGCGCCGATAAGAAAGCAAACGACTATTGAAATTATTATACCGAATATTCCGGTCGTGAAAAACTTGAACACCCTGCCGAAACCGAGCAAAGCGCCCAGCGACAGACCGCCGAGTATTATTCCGAGGAAGACCCAATCTGCTACTATCATAAAATACCTCTTTATAATTATAGACGGCGGCAAGTAAAAAGTAAACCGTTTTTTACTTTATTATTTAACTGCGGAAACAGTGAAACTCCGCAAAAAGTTCTGCGCTTTAAAAACAGTACAAAGACGTATGAAACGCTATAACTTTTAATTAATTATTAATTCTTCACTCTCTGCCCAAGAGATAATCAAGGGAAACATCCAAACATTCCGCCAGAGCGACGGCATTGATAACAGACGGTATCCGTGTTCCGTGAACCCAATCGTCAAGGCTTTGCTTGGCAAACGAGTAACCTTTTTCCTTAGCCTTTTTTCTTAAACCGTAACGTTTTATCCCTTTTTCTTCAAGCAATTGGTTAAGTCTTTCCGAAAAATTTTTCGCAGGTTTAAAACCGCCGTTAGGATAGTCCGACAGATTCCCAAGCAAACCGTCGGCTGAACAGCCGAAATAATCGGCAATTACTATAAAGTTCGTCAAGGAAGGTAAACTTTGTCTGCGCTGATACTTGTAAATAACCGAACTGTCTATATTAACTTCTTTTGAAAATCTTTCAACGTTCATTCCCCTGTCGAAAATCAACGCTGAAATGTTTTCGCCGAAATTCAAAGCAACATCCATAAGTTATCTCCTTATTGTTTAATTATGGCTGACTCTTGCCGAAATTACTTGACTTTGGCAAGAGTTAGGCATATAATAGACCTAGTCTACCAAGGGGACAATTTATAAAGATTATTGACTTATGGAACAAAAGAATACGTCGGGAATGATGGCAAAAGCCGTATTCATTTCCCAAACGACAAAAACTTGCATACAGCTTTTAAAAGCAAAGAATGCCACCGCGCCTTAAAACAATATTTTACGACTGAAAATTTGAAAGAATGTTTTTTAAAACGTAAATAACGGGTATTTCAAGGCGCCGTATTCGCAAGAATACACCCCTCCTAAGAAGCACACGGCAAAGCTTATCTATTTAATGCCCCTGCTTTTATTAGGCCTTAACCCAATCTGTTGCGCCTTAGAAATATACGGGTACGAAAAATTTCGTACCCGTTATTTTTATAAAGACATAAAAAAAGCGGACGGGTTTCCGTCCGCTTTTTATTTAATTTTACTTTTCGGCGTAAACTATACCGGCCGCTTCGCTTCCTATGTGCGTGCCGATAACGGGGCAAATGTTTGATTTTTCACTGTATCCAATGCCGAGTTTTGAAATAAGCGTTTCGGCGTTTTTGTCGTTTTCAGTGTAAACGAGAAACACGGGTTTTGTATAATCGATTTTGCTTTTATCCACGGCGTCCGCGATATAAGCGATACCTTTGTTTATGCCGAATTGCTTCGAAACCATTTCCACGCTGCCGTCCGCGCCGAAAGTTATTACTGGTTTTATTTTAAGAACCGAACCTATGATTGCCGAAGCCTTGGAAAGCCTGCCGCCCCGTTTAAGATTTTCCAATGTGTCGAGTACGGCAAAAAGTTTGAGTTTGGGGCGCAGATTTTCAAGCATTGTTATGACTTCCGCCGCGCTTTTGTCAGCCATTTTCAACGCTTCCGCAACGCAGAGTTTCAGCATAACGGTAGTGCACTTTGTGTCGTAGGCGTAAACGTTATCGTACCTGTCCGCAACCGCCTTGCATCTTTCGTAAGAACCGCTTAAAACGGAGGCAAGAGGCAGAATAAGCACTTCGTCCGCCTCTTCCAATGCGGCTTTAACCGCCTCTTCAACCTGTTCTTCCGTCAACTGCGAAGTGTGCGGAAATTCACTGCACTCTTTAAGTTTTTTATAAAATCCGTCGCAGTCTATGTCAATGCCGTCCCTGTACTCTTCCGTACCGAAATTTATTGTAAGGGGCATCAACCGTATGCCGAGACTTTCCGCCTCTTCGCGCGTGAAATTGCTCGAACTGTCTGTAATAATTTTAATCATTATAATCTCCTTTTTCTATCGCCGCCACAAATTTTTTGAAAAGCCTGTCCGTCTGTTCAAGCTCTTCCTGCGACATCTTTTGTTTTAAAATATCAAAAATATATCTTCCGTAGGCGTTGTCGCCGTGGTAGTATCTGGTGAATTTTTCAGTCACTTCAAGCTTAAATACCCTGCCGTCTTCCGTGGGTATTTTTCTTACATATCCTTTTTCTGCAAGCTGGCGCACCTTATATGCGGCGTGAGACGAAGTTATCGAAAGACACTCGGCAAACTCCGTAACGGTGGGGTTGTCCATAAGCCCTATCGTTTCCACGGCGAAAAATTCGGTAACGGTCAAAGACCCCTCTCTTTCGCCCAAAGCCTCAAAAATATACTTGTAAAGATGCAACCTGAAATTGCGGTAAATTTTTTCAAAATTCTTTTCAATGTCCATATTTATTTAATTTATTTACCTAAAATTTTTTAGATAATTATACATACTATTGTACGCTCCGTCAAGTTTTTTATACTGTTTTTTTAATTTTCGGCACAAAAAAACGCGCCGTTAAGGCGCGCTGTAAAGTTTTTTATGATATGCAGGCTTTTATCTGTTTCAAAGCCGTTTTTTCAAGGCGCGAAACCTGCGCCTGCGATATGCCCACTTCCTTCGATATTTCCGTCTGGGTCTTGCCCTCGAAATATCTGAGGAAAAGTATCTTCTTTTCCCTGCCTTCAAGCCTTGCAATCGCTTCGTACAAAGCCGCTTTCTCCGTCCAGACCTCGTCGTTGTTCTTTTCGTCGAATATCTGGTCCATTAAAAGCAAGGTATCGCCCGACTTGTTGTAAACGGGTTCGTACAAGGAAACGGGGTCTGAAATCGCGTCCAAAGCGTAAGCAACTTCCGATACCGCCACATTCATTTCCTTTGCTATTTTGTCATATGTCACGTCTTCGTCGTCTACTTCCAGCTTTTCCCTTACCTTTAAAATCTGATATGCAGTGTCGCGTATGCTCCTTGATACGCGCAAACTGTTTCCGTCCCTCAAATATCTTTTTATTTCACCCAATATCATAGGCACGGCGTAAGTCGAAAATTTAACCCCGACGGATAAATCAAAGTTATCAATCGCCTTGATAAGCCCTACGCAACCTGCCTGAAAAACGTCGTCCGCATTTGCCTTTTTAGCCCAGAACCTTCTGACAAGCGACAGCACAAGGCGCATATTGCCTACGATGAACCTCTCCCTCGCGGCTTCGTCGCCTGCTTTCAATTTTACCATAAGTTCTTCCTGCTCCTTTGCCGAAAGCAGAGGCAGTCCCGACGTATCCACGCCGCATATAACGACTTTCTGCAACATAATATAAACCTCCTTTATTATGTACAGAAAGCGTTTAAAAACTTGGGGCAGTTTAAAACAATATTAATTGATATGTCTCGATATGTCTTTTTTTAGTTTTGAAATTATCTTTTTTTCAAGTCTTGAAATATAACTTTGGGAAATCCCCAGCTTATCCGCAACGTCTTTCTGGGTCATACCGTCGCCGCCGTCAAGCCCGAAGCGCATTTTCATAATCCGCTGTTCGCGCTGTGAAAGTTTGTCTAACGACGCCTTTAAAAGCTCCCTTTCCACGCCGCCTTCCACATCCGAATAAACCGCGTCCGCATCCGTACCCATAACGTCGGAAAGAAGAAGTTCGTTCCCCTCCCAGTCCGTATTAAGAGGCTCGTCGAAGCTTACTTCCTGTTTCAATCTTGACATTCTGCGCAGATACATAAGGATTTCGTTTTCTATGCACCGCGAAGCGTAAGTCGCAAGCTTGATGTTTTTATCAGATTTGAAAGAATTTATAGCTTTGATAAGTCCGATTGTGCCTACGGAAACAAGGTCGTCGCCGTCCGCGCCCGTACCCTCGAACTTCTTTGCTATGTACACTACAAGCCTGAGATTGTGTTCGACAAGCTCGGCCTTCGCCCTTTCGTCACCGCTCTCCAAAAGGCTTATTTTGTCGCTTTCCTCCTCCTGTGACAGCGGCAGAGGAAGCGCTTCCGTTCCGCATATGTAATCTAACGAATTGTTGCCGAAAATCGCGGCAAGCAGTCTTTTTATCTTTTCAAACATACAAACCTCTTCAATGAATTTTTATATCCTCTAACAAGTCGCAGTGCAAAACGGCTTTTTCAATCCTTTGCGGACTTATGCCGAAGCTTACGCCCCTTACCACGTCCGTCCTTTCGCCCGTGTCAATTTCAACCCTGTCCGCAGTGAAAATTTTGATAGTTTTACTCCCTGCAACAGTATGTATTTTTACGCCGTCTTTTATACGGTTTTCATCGATAAGTTTTTTTGCCACCTCTTCGGGCAATATGCTGACGGGCGCGCCTTTCGAATAAACTTTATTTCCGCTGTCGAAAAAGCCTTTGACTTCGGCTTGCGACCCGTCGGAAAATATCCTTACCGTAACTGTGTCTTTTCTGTTTTTCTGCAATCTTGCGGCAAGTTTTCTTGCGCCTATTATAAGAAGCAACGCGCAGAACAGCGGTATGCCTATCGGCACCGAAGAAAGCATATAGCCCTGCCCTGCGGAATAGTCAAGACCCGTCAAAGAAAAAATACCTATGAGCGCGCCGCCGAGAATAGCCGTGAACACAAGGAACGCAAACGCGAACTTCAAATAACTTTTTATTCCTTTGAACCTGCCCGAAGTAAGACATATCAACAGCCCCGAAGCAACTTTGACGACAGCGGACCACACGGCGCTTAACCCGAACAGAGGAAAGACTGTGGCGAAAGCCGCGCCCAAAGCCGCGCCGAGCGCAACGCGCCGCACGCGCGCGGGGTTTTTAACTGCAATCTTCGCCGAATACAGAAGAGTAAAGTCCATACAGAAATTTTCTATAACGGCAAGTTCAACATATACCTGCATTGCAAAAGGTATATTAACATAACGCCGCTGTCGAAAATATAAAAAAGCCGACGCAATTTGTCGAATTGCGTCGGTAAAATTTTCAGCATATTTTTTATAAAAAGCAGACAGTTTGCAATATTTCTTTTACTTCTTTTAAAGTTGCGGCTTTGAACAGCCTCTCGCGCATTGCAGCCGCATCATGCGTGCCTTTCAGATAAAACCCTATCATCTTGCGCATAAAAACGCAGGCAAATCTTTCTCCGTAAATTTTCTGCGTGTCTTCAAGTTGTTTTAAAACGGCTTTTTTTAAGTCCCCAAAGGCGGAACCCGTAATCTCGGCAAACAGCCAGGGGCGGTACATTGCGCCGCGCGCAACCGCCACCCCGTCGGCGCCCGTTTCGTTTATAAGCTTTTCGGCGTCTTCGGCAGAAAAAATTCCGCCGTTGGCAATAACGGGAATTTTTACGGCTTTTTTCGCCTTTGCTATTTCTTCGGAATTTACTTCGCCCGAATAGATTTTATCGCGCGTTCTGCCATGCACGGTTATCATATCCGCGCCTGCGTCCTCGCAAGCCGTTGCAAAGTCGCGCGAAACAATATGCTCACCGTCCACCCCAATCCGGAATTTAACAGAAACGTATTTGCCGCTTTTTTTGCACTCTTTTATAATTTCGGAGGCAAGATGTAAATCGTTCAGAAGCGCGCTTCCCTCTCCGTTTTTATAAATTTTCGGCACGGGACAGCCCATATTTATATCGACCAAATCAAACGGTTCCAAAGCCTTGCTTTCGCAAGCCTTGCGCATATAGTACGGCTCTTTACCGAAAATCTGGCACGCCTTTATACCGCTGTAATCGGGCGAAACGTAAAGAAGCTGTTCTGTCTTTTCGCTACCGTAGCAAAGCCCTTTCGCGCTGACCATTTCAGTAAAAGTAAGCCCTGCGCCGAATGCGCGGCACATATCGCGGAAAGGCGCGTTGGTATAGCCTGCAAGCGGCGCGCAAAAAATATTGTTTTCGGTATGTAATTTTCCTATCTTAATTTTCTTTAACTGCATTTTTCGCAAGCATCCAATAATAATCCCAACGCGAGGGGTCCATTTCATCAATCTTTTCGCCGCTTTCCGCCGCAAGTTTTTCAAACGCCGCAAACCTTTTTATGAACTTGTCCGTCGCCGCGTGTAAAGCCTCTTCGCAGTCCGCGCCTGCAAGGCGGCAGGTGTTCACCGCCGAAAACAGCACGTCGCCAGCCTCTTCGAAAATTTCGTCCTTGTCACCCTTTATGCACGCGTCAAGAAGTTCCCCTACTTCTTCCGCAAGTTTTTCGGAAGCCGATACGGGGGACAAAAAGTCCATACCGCACTTTGCCGACCTTTTACCGACTTTCTGCGCGCGCATACAAGCAGGCATATTCTTAGGCACGGCAACTACCGTCTGAGTGTAACTGTCCTGCCCCTTTTCCTTGCGTTTATTGTTTTCCCAAACGCCCAAAGCCTCGCTCTCGCTCGCCGCTTTATCTCCTCCGAAAATATGCGAGTGACGGAAAATTAGTTTTTTAACTATGCGCGTCAATGCGTCGCCGCCTGTAAACTCCCCCCTCTCTTCCTGTAAAACAGAGTGGAAAGCCGCTTGCAACAACACGTCGCCCGTCTCCTCTTCCATTCCGTCGGCATCGTCGCGCTCTATCGCGTCGGCAAGCTCGTACGCCTCCTCAATCATATTGCCCTTTATGCTTTCCGAGGTCTGCGCTCTATCCCAAGGACAACCGCCGGGCGCGCGCAGAAGTTTTACCATATGCTCCAAATCGGCGTAATCGTATCTTTCCTTTTCAAG
>RYWC01000001.1:0-968 GCA_003979335.1 Clostridia bacterium | reverse complement strand
CCTCGACCGCGACCGCGCAGGACGCGTCGTAATTCTTCTGCCTGTCAATCTCGTAAATTCTTACCTTTGCGGCGCTTTCGCCCCTTACGAAAAAGCAAAAACTCTCCTCGCCGAAAATATATGTAAGTTTCTCTTTAACAAGCCCTGCAATATATTCGCAGTCCACGTCATAAACAACGGCGGCGCGGCAACTTTTAAGGTTTTGCACAGAATAAGCCGAAACGCAAGTCGCCTCGCAACAGTTTAGCCGCGAGGTATTGTAAGCGTGCGAAGCTTTTGAAACGCTATCCATTACTTCGCAGTCCCTGTGTTTCTTCAAAATAATTTTGCAAGCTTCGTCCTCGCAGACCGCCCCGTCGACGCAATAGCATACGTCGCTTTCTTTGGCGGCTTGAAGAACCTTTGCCGCAAGGTTTTTATTAAGCGTGTCGAAGTTCCTGCTTCTTTCGAAAACTTCGTCTAATCCTTGGGCAGAGTAGTCAGCCAGGCTTTTAAAGCTTTCCGAGTGAGTCGTTCGCACAAAAATTTGGGTCGCATTGTCAAGTGCCTCCTTTGCTCTCAGCGTTAAATCACCTGCCGAGACGCCCAACCCTATCAGAGTTATCTTCATATTTATTGCCGCCTTTTTTACTTATTAACCGTAACGCGACAGCGTATTAACCTAAAGCCTGCGGTTTACTGCGCCGTAAAATCTTTTCGGGTTTATGCGCGGTTACTCTAACAATATACCAAAAATTCATTAAAGTGGCAACAAAATAAGCGCAATTCGCCGCCCACGCCGCGCCTATTATGGAAAGAGGCGTAAAGCTTATCAGCGCCGCGCAAAGTCCAACCCTTAAAATTGCAGTAAACCATTGCGTAACGGTGCTTTTGACGGGGCTTCCGAGCGCGGTAAGACAAGCGGACGAAGTCTGCACCAGCGACTGCGTAACCGAAGAAATCGCCATTATTTTTACAAGATTGATAAG
>RYWC01000047.1 GCA_003979335.1 Clostridia bacterium | reverse complement strand
AGTTTAAGGAGAACCGAACCACAATGAAAACTTTATTTAATGGAAAAGGTAAGTTGTTGCTTACCGTTTTGGTGTTGCTATGCACAGTTTTTTTAAGCTGTGCCGCTTTTGTGTGTCTTTTTAATTCAAACAGTTCCAACAATAAAACTGCAAGAGCAGATGTATATGCGGACATATTTATTTCGGGTGCAGCAGGCTACTGGTTTAGTTGGGAAGACGGTGATATTGACGGAAATGAAACAACTGAAACAGAAATTTATCTTTATTGCTATACCAGTTCATCTCGTCAAACTATAGAAGTAAAATGGAGTGATACGAATTATGAAAATTCTGTATCAACTTCTAATCAATTCAGCATAGATGCCAACAAAGCGCGTGCGACTATTTCAGTGCCTGCAAATGTCACACCAGGAAATTATATGTATATTATAAATGTTGACCCTGAAGATGGTTGGTGGGGAGGAGATATACCGTTCACTAGCAATCCTCTTTCAATTCATTTGCTTGTATACAAGGCAATAAATTCAGTTTCAATTTCAGGTAACAGTACAGTAGCATACGGCAGTTCACTTTCTTTGTCAGGTAGCGGCGTTGGTTCTTTATCTTGGAGTATTTCAAACGGAACAGGGTCAGCAACATTATCGTCCACATCAGGTTCAAATGTAACACTCAATCCTACGAAAGCGGGAACGGTTTATGTAACACTGCACGCCGCCGGTGACAGTATGACCAGTTCAGGTCTCAAACAATTAACTGTAACAATTCAACGAAAAGGCGTTGCTTTGCCGACGCTGTCAAGAGGAAGTAACGTACATAGCAATGCAAGCGTAAGCGGACGAACGGCGACTACAACATATAACGGTTTGGCGCAACATTTTACAATAAGCAATACAACAAATATAAATTTCGGTACCCCTACAAGCGGAGCGACGCGTAGCGGCAACGATTTTTATGCAACGAACGCGCGGTCAGGCGCTTACACCGTAACAGTGTCATTAACAAGTACTACAAATTATTGTTGGGGTTCTGACGGCGGAACGGATACGGCTTCAAAAACTTTGAGCCTTACAATTAATAAAGCAAGCTATAATATGACGGGCGTAAGGTGGAATTACAGTTCCGCATTTACATATGACGGAAGCGCGAAAACAGTTTCTCTTACGGGACTGCCGAGCGGTGTTACGGCGCATTATTCAAACAACAGCAAAACTGCCGCAGGCAGTTACACGGCAAGCGTAACGTTTAGTTATGACACAACAAACTATAACGCCCCGAGCAGTATTTCAAATTGCAATTGGGTAATTAATAAAGCAACACCTGTTGTCAACGTAAGCGTTGCAGGCGGAAACCATTATATAGGCAATACAATTTCCACCGTAGGAATTTCCGGTTCGGCAAATGTTTCGGGTATGTTCGCCTGGACTAATCCGTCACAGAAAATAGAGCAGGCGTCGGCAAGTTACGGTTGGATATTCACGCCTAACGATACTTCTAACTATAACACGGTAACGGGTAACGCAACTGTGGTTGCGGTGCCTCCGCTTGATTACATAACTATATCGGGCGCAAAAAACGTGTATAAAGCGTTTGAATCTTTCACGACTTCCGGTATGACGGTTACGGCTGTCGGGGGCGGAACATCAAAGGTTGTTACGGGCTATACGGTTACTATACCTTACACTTCGGCAGGCAGAAATTATTTCCTTGTTGCCGACAACGGATGCAAGGTAACTGTGACATATACCGAGGGCAATGTTACAAAATCAGCTGAAATCGAGATAACGGTAAACAAGGCGGACTATGACCTTTCGGGCGTGACTTTCCGCGACGTTACGGTCACTTACGACGGACAGCCGCACGGCATAACCGTTCTTGGCAGTCTGCCTCAGGGCGTCAATGTGTCGGGCTATACATATGACGGTTCGGCAGGAACAAGCAGGACGGAAGCAGGCAGTTATACTGTTGCGCCCGTTATCAACATAGACGATACGGTAAACTATAACGTGCCCGTGCTTTCGGCAATTCTTTTAATTGAACAGGCAACACCCGTAGTTTCGGTAAACGTGGGTACGGGCACATTCTATGTGGGCGACCTTTTATCGGGCGTTGCAATTTCTATACAGCAGGCGGACGTTCCCGGCAGTGTGGAATGGACTTCGCCCGACAGCGCGATTTCGGGGCTTGCCGTAAAGTACGGCTGGACGTTCACGCCCGACGACACTAAAAACTATAAAAGGGCGACGGGCAGCGTGACGGTAAACGCGGTGTTCAAGCTTGTTTCTATTGAAGTTACGTCGGGCAAGACGGACTATAAAGCGTTTGACGCGCTTGATACCGACAGTCTTGTAATAACTGCAACTTACGCCGCGGGCACCAATCCGACGGCGGTTACGGGGTATACTTTTACATACCCCGGAGATAACGAATATTTCACTGTTGCGGACGACGGCAAGAAGGTTACTTTCACTTACACAGAAAACGGAATTACCAAAACGTGTACGCTTACGGTTTCGGTCGGAAAGAAAACTTTGGATATGTCGGGCGTGAGTATGACGGATAAGACTGAAACTTACGACGGCAACGAAAAATATATAACGGTTGACGGAACTTTGCCGAACGTGCTTTCGGTTACGGGGTATCTTTATAACGGCGAAAGCGCGACTGGCGCAACGGACGCAGGCAGTTACAAGGTTGAGGCGGTGTTCAGCCTTTCAGACCCCGACAATTATGTAATGCCCAAGCTGTCGGCTAATCTTTCAATCGGAAAGGCGACGCCCGTAATTGACGTTAGCGGAGTTAAAACAACGTTTACATACAACGGCGCGGCGCAGGGCGTAACAAAGGGTGCGACTGTTGATAATGATGAGCAGACAATAGTTTATGAAAACAAAACTTTTGTTACCGTTGAAGAGGGCGACGGAATGAAGTTTAAAATCACCGTAGCCGAAAGCAAGAACTATAAAGCAGGCAGCGCAACTGTGACGATAACCGTTGAAAAAGCAAAGGTAAACCTCACCTGGACGGGCGGCGGCGGAAAATACGACGGCAAAGAGCATAACGCGAAGCTTGAAGTTTCATCGGGAGTATTCGAACGCGACGGTCAGTCGTTCACGACGGATAAACTTGCCGATTTTATTACGGTTGAGTATTCCACGGAAGACGGCGACGCAAGAAGGGTAAAAGTCGGCGTGTATGCGCCCTCTCTTACAAGCTATCCCGACGGCGAGCCTTTCTGTAATTACGAACCGAATATAACGAATGAAGATTATACCTTTGAAATTACTGCGGACAGCGTAAGCGGAATAACTTTTGAAAGCAAGTCCGAAGAGTATAACGGACAAAAGCACGTTATTGGAATAAACGGAACCCTGCCCGAAGAAGTGACCGTTAAATATTATTACAAGGACACCGAGGACGAGTTTAACGGCGTAATCGACGTTCTGCGCAGAGACGGCGCAGTAGCAGGCTATGAAATAACGGCGGTGTTTGTGTGCGAATCGGGCAATTACGAAGTTCCCGAAGATATGACGGCGCAACTTACTGTGACGCCGAGAACGATTTCGGAAGACGAGGTAAGCGAGGTAAAGGATAAATACACTTACATCGGCAAAATGATAGAGGTTGAACCCACGGTTAAACTCATTCTGACGGGCGCGGCTTCGCAGGTGACGCTTGTAAACGGAACTGACTATGAAATAGAGTATTCAACCGAAGTTTACGCCGCAGGCACGTCTGTTGACGTAACTGTCAGCGGCATAGGCAACTATGACGGAAGCGTAACCCTTACGTTTACGATTGAAAAATCAAAAATAACAATGGAATGGGAGGACGGCGGCAACTACGTTTACAGCGGAAGCGCGCAGGGCGTGGGCGTTAAATTCAACGGCATTGCAGAAAGCGACGCGGATACAGTTGTTCCGAGTGTAACTTATGTCGGACGCGGCGGCACAGAATACGCCGAAAGCGCGCAAAAGCCCGTAAATGCAGGTTATTACACCGTAAACGTAAAACTCAATCTTACAAACCCCAACTATGAAAACTTTATCCCCAACTTCAAGCATTTCGAAATAAAGAAAGCGCAGGTTTCGGTATCGGTCGACTTCGTAACCTATAAAGAGGGCGACACCGTTTACGCAGGAAGCGCGCTTCCCGAAATAGAATTGCAGGGTATGCCCGTGTTTGGCTCGCTTCCCGTGCCGGGGACCGTGGAATGGCAGAAGACGAACGGAACGGCTTCGGCAAAGGTCGGCACAAACGAATACGTCTGGGTATTTACGCCCGACGACGGTACGAACTTCGGTCAGTCCAACGGAAAACTTACTGTAACAGCCGTACAGGCGAATATTTTAAGCATTACGGTGGAATGGAAAGACGGCGCACAGCCCGAACTGTTCACTTCTACAACCCTTGAAAGCGTAAGAGATTTCCTTATAGTCACAGGAATTCTTGAAGAGGGCTTGGGAACGGTTGAAATTGCCGACTATGAAATAACGGGTAGCTGGGGCGACGGCGACACGCCCGAAAGCGCAGGAGTATATTTCTATACGATTGCTCTTACTTCGGACGACAGCAAAAAAGAACTTCTTAACGACGTAGAGTACAAGGAAGTACTGTTGATTGAAATTACGGTAAAATCCGCAGGCGGCAGTATTCAGAAGCAGTACACCGCGTTTGACGAGTTTGACAGGGACGGCATAAAAGTAACCGCCGTTTACAACGACGGAAATAAAGTGCCTGTGACCGATTACGAAGTTATTTACCCCGAGGAGCGCGATTGCTTCTGGGCAAAGGAAAACGAATATCAGAAAGTAATTATTTCGTATAATGACGGAACTTTGGCGGCGGCTTTGACCTATGAAATTGACGGAATAACCGTTCTTAAAAAGGATTTCGACACGACGGGTATTATCTTAGACGAAGAACGCACGGTAACTTTTGACGGCACAAACAAGGCTTACGGCATAAAGGGCGTGTTCGATATAGGCACTGTAAGTTACGCTTATGCCAAGTGGAACGGCCGCGAATGGGTGACCGTGCCCCAAAGCGCGCTGACCAATGCAGGAACTTACCGCATAACGGCAAGCTTTGCGCTCAGCGAAACAAGCAAAATCAACTATAACGAAGTAAAGGATATGACGTCCGTTCTTACCGTCAAAAAAGCGGCGTACGACGTTGACAGCATTATCTTTGAAGATACCGTGTGCGATTACGGTTTCGGCGAATCCATTGCAGACAAGATAAAGGTAGAAAACGTACCCGACGGCGTAAGCGTTGAGTATATTTTCAAGGATTCGCATGGCAGAACGGTTGCGCCCGAAGACGTTAAAAACGCAGGCGAATATACCGTAACGGTAAAATTCACGGTGGATGAAAATCACGAGCACATCGAACTTGCGCCCGTTAAATTTACAGTGAATAAGTTCAGACCCGTAGTCAACCCTCAGGTAAGCGGCAGTCTTAAAGAGGGTGCCAAGCTTTACGAGCTTACTATCGGCGGAGTTGACGGCGAGGTGTCGGGCAAGTTTGAGTGGGATAACGCCGAATACGAGCTTAAAGAGGGTATGAACAGGTGCTATTACACCTTTACCCCCGACGATACGCGCAACTTCGAAGTGGTGAAAGGTTATGTTACTTTGCCTGCCTCCGCGGATGATATCGGCGGCGATGAGGGCGCGGCAAGCGTTTCGCCTGTGATGCTCGGCTTGCTTATCGCAGGTATTGCGGTTGTGCTCATCGTGGCGGCTTTTGCGTTGGTTGTGGCAATAAAGGCAAGCAAGCGCGGCGGCGGTGACAACGACGGGTTTTACGACAGCGTGACGGAAGACGATTTGAAGTAATCTGAATTTTGGCAAATACCCTTTAAGGGTTTTGTATACGCCGTAAACGCCCTGCCGAACCGCTGAATTAAGAAATAATGTGGTAATTGTCTCCGTAATATGCGGCAAGGCAAGGGCGCACGCTGTCTCTTATACACATCT
>RYWC01000046.1 GCA_003979335.1 Clostridia bacterium | reverse complement strand
CCGACAAAAGGCGAATTAACATATCCCTCTATTTTCCATTCTTTACTGAAAATATTTTTATATTTATAGGAATTGTATGTAATTTCGCCGGAAACCGAGTTGACATACCAAACAGCCCTAAGGGTTATTGCGGTGCTGTCCCCCTCTATTCCGTTTGTTTCCAAAAGGTTCTTTATATCTTCGGCGGACGCGCAATATTTATTATTTGCGCCGTCCTGCATAAACCAGCCGAGAAAAGATTTATCCGTTTCCGCGCCCTCAGGGATTAACAACGAGTCGTTTTTACCGTAAGTCCACACGGTTGAACCCGAAGGAACGTAAACGGTTTCTCCGTTTTCGACAGTCTGTTTGCCGTCTGCCAATTCGACGTCGCTTATATAATTTACGTTAATATTTTTACCCAGCCATTTAGCGTAGTATGTTACGTCGTTTTCCGCAATTAATTCAGTAACAGCCTCGCCCGTGAAATCGGCGTTTGAATAATAACCGCCGAACTTGTAGGCAGAAGACACGCATACAGGCGCGGTGAGTTTTACGCTGTCGCCGAATACATACTCCGCAGAATACTCGTAATTTCCGCCGTCAGTTTGTATAAAGCCTGCGTCCGTTACTTCAAGCTTGCTTGAAAGAGTAATGCTATAAGTTCTGATTTCATATTCAGCTTTGAAAACGTATTCCGTATCCTCAGCTATAACAACGCCTGCCGCGCCGCCCCAACTGCCCGTATAACCGTTACGGACGGGCACTTCGGGCATATTGCTGTCAGTAAGCGTTTCGCCGCAATAATAGTAATTTGTAACAACACTCTCCGTTCCGTCCGTTTCGCTTACAAACTTTACAGCATATACGCGCTCCCAAACTGCGGTAAAAATCATATCGCCGTTTACCTGCGCAACAAAATACTCGTTGCCGTTTGCGTCCGTCTCGGTAGAGCCGAAAGCGTAAAGCGCAGAATCGCTTCCCAAACGATAGCCTTTAAGCCTGTAAACGTTGTCGCTTTCCGTCTGCGTAATAAGAACATCTTTCGGAAGAAGAATACTGCCGTATGCTTCGGGTTCTACAAAACTGTAAACACCGTCGGAATATATGTAATCGGAATTTGTTTTATAGTCGCTAAACACGGTGACTTTATAAGTCGTTTCGTATACGACGCGTAGAATTATACTGCCGTCATCTCCCGAAATATATGATTTCGACCAAACTGCCGTCTTGTTTTCGATTTTGGGAATTTCGCTCAACGAGGGTTTACTTAAATAACTGTAAACAGCCGAAAAGTTATTCCTATTATATATGACAAGCTGTCTCTGCCCGAATTCCGCAAAGCCGCCACCGACAGGATACTCGTATTTCAGCACAGTTACACCGAGGCTACAACCGTCCGAATATTCTAAGTATCCCTTGCCGAAATCTGAAAGAATACGCTTCCAATCAACGTGCTTTTCAATTTCGCCGAAAGTTTCGCCGCCCAAAATTTCAGACCAGGAATAGCCGTTTACACCGCAGGCGCTATCGCCCGAAAGGTCGTGCGTAAGCTTTTTATCCACGGTTATTATTACGTTTTTATTGTCCTTGTCTTTAAGGTCAACCGACGTCCATTCGCCGTTAAAATCACTGTCGGCAGGGTTGCACAGAACCAAACCTTCGCCGATAGTTTTAAACGAAATCACCCCGAACAAACTGCCGTTTAGTGTAAGACTCTTCAAAACATAACCCTCGTCCGTGGGTTTTGCGTAGAAGTCGATTGCAACGTCGCTTAAACTTACGCCAGCCATTTTACCCAGAGTTTCGCCGTTGAGCGCCAAGCTCCAAACGCCGTTGTTTTCGGAATTTACCGTATGAGCGTACTTTGTAAGGAATTTTGAAAGATAATCGCCGTAATCGCCGAATTCAATTTCCGTCTTATTGTTCAGGCTGTCGTCTTTTATAGACATGTTCAGTATTCCGGAAACAAGTCCGCTGAAATTGAACATAAAGTTAAGGTTGTCTTTTAATGCGTCCGCGTTCTTAGCAAAGTCTTCCGCTTTCATTATACGAGTTACCGAATTTGAGCCGACAGTGCGCCTTATATACATCATATCCCCTCTTACGGAGAGGTCTACGTCCGTATTGTCGCTTACAGCAAGCGCAAGTTTGTTTACACGGTAGCTGACGTCAAAGTCAACGCTGTTGTCGTCGTTTATCGTTATGGAAAGCCCTTTAACGTTCACTTTGACCGCGTAACTGCCCAATCCGAGAGTTACGTCGCCAGCTATATAATAATTTTTGTTTAAAGAATATTTTGAAGTGACGCCCTGCGCTTTTTCTTCTTCCGTAGTTTTATGCGTAGCCGCATTTACCAAAGCATTCAGGAAACCGTCCAGTCCGCTTGCGTTCAAATAACCTTTAAGCCCCGTCGCGCTGTCGGGTTTAGTTATCTCACCGTAGCCAAGGTTCATGCCGATATTCAGTTTGTTGATGTTGTTTTCGCCAAAATAGACGTTATCAAGCTTAACCGAATCAACGTAATAAATTCCGCCGTCCAAAACCCTGTTGAAATTAATTACGATATAATCTTCCTCGGGAATCTGAACACCGTAAATAAGCGAAGAATTGAGAACTATTTTAAGATTACTTTCGCTGTTAGTTATGCTTTGAACGAATTTGTCCGATAAAAGGAATTTTCTGCTTTCAGCTTTATCGATTTCTTTATCCGCATCCGCAACAAGTTTGTCAAGCAAATCCTGAATGCTAACGCCGAGTATCTGAGGAATCAGACTCTCGCCGAGCGAGGCGAATTTATCCTGAACGCTGTCGGGCAGGCACTTGTCTATAAGCATTTCGTCCAAAAGAACAGCTATCTGCCCTATTGCGTCGGCAACGTCTTTATCCGCACAGTTGAGACCTTTAAGATTGAGCGTTGCACCCAGCATCGAAACTATATTCAGGATTTCGTCCGACGGAGCATAGATTTTTAACGGATTTACGCCGTTTTTCGAAACCGAAACATATACGTCAAGAATATTATCGGGTGTCGTGTATCCTCCCGTCGTTCTTCCGTCCGCTCCGCTTACGGGATTTGCGTTCATAAGAACGAAATCAAAATACAGGCTGTCGTCCTCGGGAGATTTTGCATTTAACGCGATATTTAAATGAATATACAGCGAATCGTCGGATGTAATCTGTTCCAAAACCTCTTCCGCAGAACCGACTTCATCAGATATTTCGGGTCTTTCAAATTCAAGCAAAGCTTCGAAATTGTATTTTACATAGCCGTAATTTGCATATTTTTCAGAATCGTAAGAGTAAAGCGTACCCGAAACGTTTGCGGAAATACGGTCGCCTATAATGCTGTTTAAAAGCTTGTCGGCTTCTTCTAACACGTTTATATATGCCGCCTTGTCTTCTTCGCCCAAAGGTTGAACCGAAGTCTGTGAAAAACTTAAATCCACATTGACATTTATTCCGAGCAAAACCGCTTCGGCGTTAACTTTAAGTCCGCCGTTTAAACTTACCGAAGCTGACAACGGAATAACCGCGTCCAACACAGTAAGATTTGTATTCGAAGAAATAAGTTTGCTTTCGGTAACAAGATTTTTCAATAAATCTGAAAGTATCGCAGGAATATCTTCCGCAATTATATTTTTATCAGCCGTAAGCAACGCAGTCTGCGAAGAAACCGACTGCAGTTTGCCGAGGTCTACCATTACTTTGGTTTGACCTAATTTTATATAGAACGTTTCCGAAGAAACTTCGTAATATACTGCAAGTCCGCCGAAGTCAGCCCTGATTTCACTGAGTTTGCCGTCTGAAAGACAAACAGTAGCCTTGCCTTGCAGGTCGACTTTGTCTTTATCGTTATTAGTTAAAAGCGTAAGCTTCAAATCAACCGAAATTTCTGAATTCAGAATATTGTCATATTGCGTAAAGTCGGGCAGAGCAACGTGCTCATTGGTTAGCCCTGCAGAGAAAGAAACCTCCTTGCCGTCAAGATTGAGGGAAAGGTCTACACCCAGACCGCCTTTGATTTTTAAACCAACCTCGGCGTCAAGCGCCGTTTTGAGCTGTTCTAAATTCAAAGCAAATCCCGTGCTGATAACACCGTCTTTATCTGCGGCAAGATTAGAAATTACTTCTTTCAGTACAGAATTGATATTTAATTTATCGAGAACGGAAGACAAATCCGCGCCGCCGTTATTTCCTGCGGAGACGGCGTTCAAATCAAGTTTATATCTTACGCTACCCTCAGTAAAGTAAAGCATATTAAGGGGGCAATCGTAAAATACGGCTATATCTCCGAGCTGAACATACATACCTGTAAACTTGCCGTTGTCAAGATAAATTTTTGCAATTCCCGTAAGATTGAACTCACCT
Organism: Clostridia bacterium; assembly: GCA_003979335.1. The sequence goes on along the minus strand of RYWC01000046.1, from coordinate 1,762 downwards.
GACTTTAAGTTTACGTTAAAAGATACGCCGTCGTTTAAAATGTCGGTATAAGCGCTTAAATCGCTATCGGTAACAGGTCTGTCCTTCTCCTCGCCGAAAGCAAGTCTTGCCTTAACCGTCTTATCGCCGACGGGAATTTCCGCATCGACGTAATTGAGCGCAATTCCGTTTTCGTCTGCGCCGAATTCGAAGAACAGCGAAATTTTGATACCGAACAAATCGAGTTCGGACTGCAAAGTCGCAATGCCCGTAGTTTCGTCAACCGTAAAAACGCCTGCCGTAAGCTGATCCATTATATCGGTAACGCTGAAAGCATCGCCGAGCCCCTGCGCGTCGGAGCCAGAAGAGCCCAATCCGTCAAGACAAAGTTTGTATTTTGAAACTCCGTCGTTTATATACAGAGTATTGCCGTCGCCCAGCCAAACAAGAATATCGCCCAGCTTTGCAGTGACGCCCATTCCGTCGCCGTCCATATCGATGCAAACCACGCCGTCAAGCGAAAGTTCGTCAAAACTTAAATCGAGTTTGAATATTGCGCCCTCGGTAAGTACGCTTGTGAACGCGCCAGCAAGATAGCCCAACGCATTGTCCGTATTTTCTTCAGCGTCGTTTCCGCCGTCGGTGAGCGTATCTTTCAGCCTGTCGAACTGCGCCTTGAAATAGTCGTTCCAAAAACTGTTTGCGGCATTCTTTTCACCGTAGTCGAAAGTAACGCTTGTTTCCGAAGAACAGCCGATATTTACGCCCATTGCAATAGGCGCGACGTACTTATCTTCGATTTTAAAAGAAAGAACGCGCCAATTTGAATCAAAAGTATATGTTACAGAAGTAGACTCTATGACGGGACAATCGTACAAATCGCCCGTAACTTTCATCTGAAGCTTGTAATAGTAGTCTGCACACGTTTCGTCAACGCCCGTATTGCAATACAGGTCAAGCTTCATGGAATAAGTCCCGTCGCCGTTATCCGTGACGGTATAATCCTGCGCATTCTTTACAGTGTTTTCGTTTAAAACGTAAACGGAAAATTCAGAAGGAGGAAAGCCCCTCTTCTTCTTGAAATTATTCAAAGTCATACCCTGCGCGTCGCCCGACGACCAAGGTGTGTTCATTTTATCGAAATTAGTGTTAGCCGATGCGCGCCACAAAATAACTTCGTCCGTAACGCAGAACTGCGTAGCTTTCTGCGAAAAGCCTTTTGCGATATCCGCAGAGATAAGAACGTCTTCATAATACTGCTTGTAAGTTTCAACAGTCTGAGTAAAGCCCATTGCATGGACGGTTGAAAACATTTCTGACGACCAATACTGCTGATTTTGAAGAACATAGTTCATGTACCCTACGTTTTCAATCAACGTATGGTCGGTCGGAAGCCCTGCGTCGGCAGGAACTTCATAACAAACAGTTTGAAAATCCTTGTCGAGTTCGGTATCCACTTTGGGCGCGAAAAAGCCCACGCCCACAGCCGCGACACCGGCAACCGCAACAAGCGAAGCCACAACACCAGCTTTGCGCATACGACGGACGTGTTTCAATGCAAGGGGTTTACGGCGTTTAACCGTAGCGGCCCCGTCCTGATTTTTATTTTTTATTTTAAGACCGGCACGGCGGTTTACAGTCTTGTCTTTTTTAACACGCTTAGTTACTTTGTAACCTGCGGTTTTGACAATTTGCAGTTCCTTGTCGGAGCCGTTTTCGGTCGTTTTTCTTTTTGTCATACGTTTCCTTTAAAACAATAATTACCGATTATATAATTATGTAT
>RYWC01000045.1 GCA_003979335.1 Clostridia bacterium | reverse complement strand
GAACAAAAGTTTGTCTTTTTGAAAAAATCGCAGTTCAAATACTTGTAAATATTTTTAAAACAGGCTATAATTCAGATATATTATGAAGTTTGAATTACATTCAAAATTTAATCCAACAGGCGACCAGCCTCAGGCGATAGAAAGTCTTACCGAAGGCGTTTTAGACGGCATACGAACGCAGGTTTTAGTGGGGGTTACGGGAAGCGGTAAAACTTTTACTATGGCTAACGTCATTAAAAACGTAAACCGTCCGGCTTTGGTTATAGCCCACAATAAAACACTTGCAGCGCAGTTATGCAACGAATTTAAGGAATTTTTTCCTAAAAACAGGGTTGAATATTTTGTTTCTTATTACGACTATTATCAACCTGAAAGTTATATCCCTTCCACTGACACTTATATTGAAAAAGATATGAGCCTAAACGACGAAATCGACAAGCTCAGGAACTCTGCAACAAGTTCTCTCGGCGAACGTGAAGACGTAATCGTCGTAGCCTCCGTCAGCTGTATTTACGGCCTTGGCGCGCCTGAGGAATATTTCCGTCTTGCTGTGTCGATGCGCCCGAATATGGAAATGGAAAGGGACGCGTTGATAAGAAAACTTGTTGAAATTCAGTATGCGAGAAGAGATATAGATTTTCAGCGTTCGTCTTTCAGAGTGAGGGGGGACGCCGTGGAAATTTTCCCTGCAAGCAATTCGGAGATTGCCGTTAGGGTTGAGTTTTTCGGCGACGAAATTGACAGGATTTGCGAGGTGGACGCTCTTACGGGCAATATAATTTCAGAGCTGAAACACGTTTTGATATTTCCTGCAAGCCAATATGCAGTCGGAAACGATAAGATGAAAAGCGCCCTTTCAATGATTGAAAGAGATATGCAGGACGAAGTAAAGGCGTTTAAAGACGATGGTAAACTTTTGGAAGCGCAACGCCTTGAACAGCGCACGACTTACGACCTTGAAATGATGCGAGAAATAGGATATTGCAGCGGCGTTGAAAATTACAGCAGGTATTTTGACGGTCGCGCACCCGGGGAACCTTCTTTCACGCTTTTAGATTATTTTCCTGTGGGTAAATTCTTGGTTTTTATCGACGAAAGTCATATGACGATACCGCAGATACGCGCAATGTATCACGGCGACAGATCGAGAAAAGAAAATCTGGTCGGTTACGGTTTCCGTCTTAAATCGGCGTACGACAACCGTCCGTTGACTTTTGAAGAATTCGATGAAAGAGTACCGCAGCTTATTTGCGTGTCCGCGACACCTGCGCCATATGAATTGGAGCAGGCGGGGAATGTTGTCGAACAGATAATAAGACCTACGGGGCTTCTTGACCCCGAAGTGTCTATACGTCCAACTAAAACGCAGATAGACGACCTTTTGGGCGAAGCAAAGGGCGTAATTGCAGGCGGCGGAAGAGTTTTAGTCACCACAATGACAAAGCGAATGGCTGAAAGTCTGACCGATTATCTGAAAGAGCACGGTTTGAAAGTGCGTTATATGCACAGCGACATAGACGCGTTGGAGCGTATAGATATTGTGAACGGTTTAAGAAACGGAGAGTTCGATATCCTTTGCGGTATAAACCTTTTAAGAGAGGGTTTGGATTTGCCCGAAGTTAAACTTGTTGCGATACTGGATGCCGATAAGGAAGGTTTTTTAAGAAGCGAAACTTCTCTCGTACAGACGATAGGCAGGGCTGCAAGAAATGCCGAAGGTCGGGTTATTATGTATGCCGATATTGTTACGGGAAGTATGAAGCGCTCGATTGACGAAACAAACCGTCGCCGAAAAATTCAGGAAGAATATAATAAAATTCACGGCATTGTGCCTGAAACCATAATAAAAGAAGTCAAAAATTCCATAGGCATTACGGGTAAAAAGTCTTCGACAGACGATTTGAAACCCTCGGAAATTCCGCAGGAAATCGAAAAACTGAAAGCGCTTATGAAAGTTGCTTCCTCTCAGCTCGATTTTGAAAAGGCAATAGAAATAAGAGATACTATTTCTCAGTTAAAGAAAAAATTATTGAAGATTAAAAAGCAATGAAAGAAGAAATTTACGTTAAGGGCGCAAAAGAAAACAATTTAAAAAATATAGACGTTCACATCCCCCGAAACACGCTCACTGTTTTTACGGGGCTTTCAGGCAGCGGAAAATCAACGCTTGCTTTTGATACGATTTTTGCCGAAGGGCAGAGGCGTTATATAGAAAGTCTTTCATCGTATGCAAGGCAGTTTTTGGGTCAGATGGAAAAACCGGACGTCGAGCTTATCGACGGGCTTTCTCCTGCAATTTCAATTGACCAGAAAACTACCTCGCACAATCCCCGTTCCACTGTCGGAACGGTAACGGAAATTTACGACTATTTCCGTCTGCTTTTTGCAAGAGTGGGTATACCGCATTGTCCTAACTGTGGCAGGGAAATTCGCAAACAGTCTGTAGACGAAATCGCAGACAGGGTTATGCTTATGCCTGAGGGCAGTAAAATTATTGTGGAAGCGCCGGTAGTAAGGGGTAAGAAAGGCGAATTCGTAAAAGAGCTTGCCGCCTATAAAAAAAGCGGATACGGTCGCGTAAAAATCGACGGTATAATTTACGATTTGCAGGAAGATATCCGTCTTGAAAAAAATATACGCCATAATCTTTCTGTGGTTGTGGACAGGCTTGTAATAAAAGAGGGTGTTTTAAAACGTCTTGCCGACAGCCTTGAAAATGCGCTTAAGCTTGCAGAAGGGCTTGTCGTAATTGACTGCGACGGCAAAGAGGAGTTGTATTCTTCCAAATACGCATGTCCCGATTGCGGTATTTCTATTGAAGAGATTGAACCGAGGCTTTTTTCGTTCAACACTCCTTGGGGTGCCTGTCCCGAATGCTCGGGGTTAGGTTTTAAACAGATTGTAGACCCCGACCTGATTTGCCCCGATAAGTCAAAAACTTTGAGAGACGGAGCAATTAAAATAAGCGGCTGGAATCTTGATTCCTCTTCAATGACGCAGATGTATCTTACGGCGCTTGCTAAAGTGTACAAGTTTTCACTTGACGTCCCCGTCTCCGAACTGCCTCAAAAAATTTATGATATGCTAATGTTCGGCAACGGCGGAGAAAAGATTGAAATGACTTATAATGCCTATCATTTTTCGGGAAGTTACGAAAAATCTTGGGAAGGTTTTGCAACAAATTTACAACGCAGGTATAATCAAACAAGTTCCGACGGGGTAAAATGGGATATCGAAAGGTATATGCGCACCTCGGATTGTCCGATGTGTAAAGGAAAAAGACTGAAAAAAGAGGCGTTGGCAGTCACTGTCGGCGGTAAAAATATAGCAGAAGTTTGCGATATGGCAGTTGACGACGTCTCAGCTTTTGCCGATTTTTCTTTCTTCACTCCGACAGAACATATGATAGCGGACAGTATTATCAAAGAAATCGACAACAGGCTTAGTTTTTTGCGTAACGTCGGCTTGGGATATCTTACTTTATCGCGAAATGCGTCCACTTTATCGGGCGGTGAAAGTCAGCGCATAAGGCTTGCAACGCAGATAGGAAGCGCGCTTACAGGCGTTTTATATATACTTGACGAGCCGAGTATCGGTTTACACCAAAGGGATAACGAAAAGCTTTTGCATTCGCTTTTAGGTTTGAGAGATATCGGCAACACACTGATAGTGGTAGAGCACGACGAGGATACTATGCGCGCGGCGGACTATATTGTTGATATAGGTCCTTATGCCGGTGTTCATGGCGGCGAAGTGGTTGCAAGCGGCACGATTGATGATATTATGAATGAACCCCGTTCGATAACGGGAGATTTTCTTGCAGGCAGAAGAAAGATAGAAGTTCCCGCTATCCGCGGACAATCGGACGGAAGATATCTGAAAATTTCAGGATGCAGACAAAATAATTTAAAAGGAATTGACGTAAACATTCCCGTAGGGCTGATTACAGCGGTTACGGGGGTTTCGGGAAGCGGCAAATCGAGCCTTGTAAACGAAATAATTTATCCGTATCTTGCAAACAAACTTAACGGCGCGCGTCAGCTTACGGGTAAGTGCGACGGCTTCGAAGGGCTTGAATATTTCGATAAAATCATTGCAATAGACCAACAGCCCATAGGAAGAACGCCGAGAAGCAACCCTGCGACTTACACGGGCGTGTTTACAATGATAAGAGATTTGTTCGCTGCGACGCCCGACGCAAAAGAAAGGGGCTATAAAAGCGGAAGATTTTCTTTTAATGTTGCAGGCGGACGGTGCGAGCACTGTCAGGGCGACGGTATTATAAGAATCGAAATGCACTTTTTACCCGATATTTACGTTCCTTGCGAAGTGTGCGGAGGCAAACGCTATAACAGGGAAACGCTTGAAGTGAAATACAAAGGCAAGTCTATTTCCGATGTGTTGGAAATGACGGTAGAGGAGGGCGCTGAATTTTTCAAACCTGTATCTTCTATCCACAACAAACTTGCTACGCTGTGCGACGTGGGGCTCGGGTATATAAAACTCGGACAAAGCGCAACAACTCTTTCGGGCGGTGAAGCGCAGCGCGTAAAGCTTGCGACCGAACTTTCAAAAAGAAGTACGGGCAAAACTTTTTATATACTTGACGAGCCTACGACGGGTCTTCACAGCTATGATGTTGAAAAGCTTGTAAACATTATAACAAGGCTCAGAAGCGGCGGAAATACCGTCCTTGTTATAGAGCATAATCTCGACGTAATAAAATGCGCGGATTGGCTGATAGACCTCGGACCTGAAGGCGGAGATAAAGGCGGTCAGATTGTTGCGGAGGGAACGCCCGAATATGTTGCATCCGTACAGGGAAGCTATACAGGGCAATTCCTTAAAAAAGTTCTCGGCTGTTAATGTTACGAAGTAAATTATTTAAAATCAATTACAAAAACCGTTCGTTTAGTTGCACCTATTCGGGCGGTTTTTCATAGTTTGTTAATATGCCTAAACCTTTAACATTAAACGAACCTTTTCCTACTACCGAGGGCATATGCCCTGACGCGCTCAGTTTAAGAATTATATCGCCTGCATATTCTTCGTCAGCTGGCGAACTCACGGCAATTTTGCAATATCTGTATCACGCGTTCTTTTTCGAAAGTAAAGGCTACACGGAAATTTCCGATACTCTTAAAAGTATTGCCATAGCTGAAATGGAACATTTTGAATTGTTGGGTAAAACAATTTTGGCCCTCGGCGCGGCGCCGGTGTATTCACAGTATCCGCCCAGCCAGTTTAATTTTTATTCTACAAAATATATCGCCTATTCCTGCTCGCTGAAAAATATGCTTGAGGACGATATTTTAGGCGAAAGGCAGGCAATAGCAGGCTATAAAAAGATGCATAATTGCTTAAAAAACGAACAGGGCAAAGCTATAATCGCAAGAATTCTTCAGGATGAATTGCTACATCTGGAAACTCTTGAAAAACTGCTTTGTGATTTTATTCGTTGACAATTAACGCCGTATCATATAAAATGACTGAAAGGTTGTTTTATGGATAAAAATTGTTACGACGTTTTAATAATTGGCGGAGGGGCTTCAGGTCTTGCGTGCGCTGTTCAGTTGCTTAGAAAGCGCAAAAATTTAAAAATATGCCTTGTCGACGCCGGCGAGCGTTTGGGTAGAAAACTGGCTGCGACCGGTAACGGACAGGGCAATCTGTCAAATACCGATATGACGGCGCGTCACTTTCACGGCGGCAATACGCGACTTGTGGAAAAAATTGCGTGCAGTGACCCGTATGCTGGTACGAAGCTTTTCAGCTGTCTTTTTTCAGCGGATGAAAAAGGAAGAATATATCCGTCAGGGCGGCAGGCTTCCGCGCTTGCGGATAATTTGATTTCTGCAACTAAATCGCTCGGTATTTCTTCTTGTATAACCGGTGAAAGAGCAGACGCAATCATTCCGTGCGGAGGCGGCTTTAACGTGCGTTTCGGCGGAAACCAAGCTCATGCTAAATTTGTTGTTTTATGCACTGGCGGAAAAGCGCAAAAACAGTTTAAGACCGACGGTTCGGCATACAACCTCGCTACGGCGCTCGGGCATACCGTTACGCCGCTTTTTCCGTCGCTGGTGCAGATAAAAACGGATACAAAATACATAAAAACGATATCGCCTTCTAAAGCTTCTGTTTTACCGCCGTACGCTTCGGTTTCGCT
>RYWC01000044.1 GCA_003979335.1 Clostridia bacterium | reverse complement strand
ATAATAAACTTTGGAATGATGAGCGCTTGTTTTATGCTTTAAGGGGGCAGGCTTTTTAGCCGAGCATAAAACTTTAAACGTTTGGAGGTTTATAATGAAAAGAATAGGCTTACTGACGAGCGGAGGCGATGCCCCCGGTATGAATGCCTGCATACGCGCTGTTGTGCGTACAGCAATTTATTTCGGAATGGAAGTTTACGGCGTTGAAAGAGGCTATCAGGGACTTATCGACGACGAAATGGTCGCTATGGAAATGCGTTCAGTTTCCGACATTGTTCAGCGCGGCGGTACTAAACTAAGAACAGCGCGCTGTCTGGAAATGCTGACCAAAGAAGGTCAGAAAAGAGCGGTTAAAACGCTTGAAGCTCGCGGAATCGACGGTTTGGTCGTTATTGGCGGCGACGGTTCTTTCAGAGGGGCTAAGTGTCTTTCTGAGGAGTTCGGCGTTCCCACTATAGGCATTCCCGGAACTATTGACAATGACCTTGAGTATACCGATTATACTTTGGGTTTCGATACGGCGGTTAATACATGTATTGACGTAATAAATAAACTTAGGGATACCATGACCTCGCACGAGCGTATTTCGGTAGTCGAAGTTATGGGCAGAAGATGCGGCGATATAGCGCTTTTTGCAGGAATTGCAAGCGGTGCGGAAATAATTGTCGTTCCCGAAGTGGTATTTGACCTCGACGATATAGTCATGAAGATTAACCGTTCGCGCGCAAACGGCAAACACTCAAACATAGTTGTTGTTGCCGAGGGGGTTTGTACAGCAGATGAGTTTGCTAAACAGCTTCAATCTGTTACAACGTATTCGGTGCGCCCCACTACAATAGGGCATATACAAAGAGGCGGTTCGCCGACAATGGCTGACAGAATGCTTGCCGCACAGTTCGGAAATAAAGCTGTAAGGCTTCTTAACGAAGGCATTGGTAACAGGGTTGTCGGTATACGCAAAAACGAAATTATCGATATGGATATTATCGAAGCGGTAAGTATGAAAAAGAAGTTCAACTACGAACTTTATGAAACTTTGCAGATGATTTCTATGTAAAAAGCCGCAAAAGCGGCTTTTGCTTTTTTAACTGATTAGGGGGAACGGGAATGATTTTGACTGTATGTCTCAGTCCTTGCATAGACGTAAACATAGAAGTCGATTCTCTCGCGGTCGGCAAAACCCATAATATTATAAACAAACGCGTATTTTTTACGGGTAAAGCTTTAAACGTTGCGATAGGTATTGCACGCATAAGCGGAAGCGTATTTGCAACAGGGTTTATGTATGAGGGTAACGGCAATCAATTTGAAATAGAACTGCACCGCGAGGGTGTTCCTTACAAATTTATTTGGAACGAAGGGCGTGTAAGAGAGAACTATAAATTTGTCGACAACAAGTCTATGCTTACTGAAATAAACGACGTTAGTCCTGCAATCAGCGAAAAAAGTCAGGATGAGCTTGTTAATTTGGTGTGTAGACTTTCGGCAAACTGCGAGGCAGTAGTCGTTTCGGGCAGTCTTGCAAAAGGAATGGCGCCTGAATATTACGACAGAATTTTATCTGCCGTCCCTGAAAATGTACTCAAAGTTGTTGATACAGAAGGTGAAAGACTGCGCGTTTCGTTAAAGCATGGCATAGACCTTGTAAAACCCAACCTTGAAGAATTGGAAAGAACTTTGGAGAGGCGAATTAAAAGCAAAGAAGATTTGCTTGAAGGCTGTCGCGAACTTATAAACTGCGGAGCTAAAAGGGTGTTGCTTTCATTAGGTAAACAAGGCGCCGTAATAACCGACGGTAAAAAAAGTTACTATTCTAAAAGCGTGAATGTAGCAATGAATTCCACAGTCGGCGCAGGCGACGGAATGGTAGCCGCGGCAGTAAACGCGCTTGTCAAAGGGAGCAGTTTGCAGGAAATTCTGTGTTGCGGCGTAGCGGCCGGAACCGCAGCTGTCACTTCGCCGAACAGTATTTCTTTCAGTAAAATCAAATATGAGGAAATACTTTCCGCTTTAACCGTAAAAGAAATATAATATCAAACGCTTGATAAAATCTATTGACTATTGTATAATAAAATCAGGAGATAAGATTATGTGGAACAGTCAGAACCCTTTAAAATTATTACTTTCTATGCCCAGCCATCTTACAAAAGAAAACCTTGAACGGTTACAGGCTGTCATTGACGTTGATAAAATGGTCAACAGCGCACAGTTTCACCGTGATTTATGCGGCGAGTACGCGCCTTTTTGCGATTATTGCGATAAGAGTGTTAAATTTCCGTGCGCGCACGCATACGTTAAAATGAAACAGTCAGAGGGGTTGGATGTGGAAGTTCCCGAAGAAGTGTATAACGAATTGCAGATTGAAAAAACGGTTGAAGAAACAGCGGTAGCAGAAGAAATTGAAGAGGCGGAACCCGAAGTTGAGACAACGGCAGAGCCCGAAAAACCTAAAAAATACATAAGAATAGCTGTTGCAAAAAAAACAAGATAATTTAAAAATAAGCCGCCGTACGTTTGGTGCGGCGGATTTTTATTATATAGGTTATAATAAATATAAAGAAAAAACGGTTTATCTTAAGATAAACCGCGTGGAGCTGCTAACCGGACTTGAACCGGTGACCTCGTCCTTACCAAGGACGTGCTCTACCTGCTGAGCCATAGCAGCATTTAACTTACTTGAATATTATATTTAAAAAAGCATATTTTGTCAATTTATTTTCTATAAAATTTGACTAAAAAGTTGGAGAAACATTGCAAAGTCCTAACATTGAAAAAACGGCGATAAAAACGTCGGTAATAACGATTATAGTAAACTTTATGCTGACGGTATTTAAATTGATTGCCGGAATATTCGGCGCGTCTATGGCGCTTGTTTCAGACGCTGTACATTCGGCATCCGATGTATTTTCTACGGTTATTGTCATTGCCGGCGTAAAAGTTTCCGCAAAAAAAGCAGATAAAAAACATCCTTTCGGACATGAAAGATTTGAATGCGTCGCCGCTATAGTTTTAGCCGTCGTTTTACTTGCAACAGGACTTGTTATCGGTTACACAGGCATTAAAAATATCGTAACGGACGAATATCTTAACTTTGAAACGCCTAAACTTATTGCTCTTATTGCCGCGACGGTTTCAATAGTTGTAAAAGAAGGGATGTTCTGGTACACGATAATTGCGGCAAAAAAGGTCAATTCGGCTGCTCTGCGCGCAGATGCCTGGCATCACCGTTCAGACGCACTGTCTTCAATTGGTAGTCTTGTCGGTGTTGTAGGCGCTATGTACGGCGTTCCCGTGCTTGACAGCGTTGCTTGTCTTGTTATTTGTCTTATGATAGCTTTTGCCGCAATCAAAATATTTATTGACGCAATTAACAAAATGACCGATGAGGCTTGCGACGATAAGACAGAAAACGAAATACGCGGCTTTATAAATTCGTGCGGCGGAGTAAAACGTATCGACGACCTTATGACAAGAAAATTCGGAAACCGCATTTATGTTATTGCGGAAATCGCCTGCGATAAAAATCTTCCGTTATATGAAGCACATGAAATAGCCGAAACCGTTCATAAAGGAATAGAAGAGAATTTTCCTTTAATAAAACACGTTACCGTTCACGTCAACCCATACGACGAAGAAGAGGAAGCGGAAAAAAATTTAACAGAAAACGATATAAACGAAATAAATGAAAAAGCGGATTAAAAATCCGCTTTTTTATTATATATTTCTTATTAATCCTACAACTTTGCCCATAACCGAAACTTCGTCAAAAATAAAATCCTGCATATCGTCGTTTTCCGGATGAAGAATAAACTTACCGTCTTTTTTATAAAAGCGCTTAACAGTTGCACTGTCGTCAACCAATGCCACAACTATATCGCCGTTTTCCGCAGTCGATTGTTTTCTGACAACAACCTTGTCGCCGTCAAACATACCGATTTTTATCATAGAAGAACCTTGCACGTTTAGCATAAACAGTTCACCGCCGGCAAAAAAATTCTCAGGCAAAGAGACATAGCCTTCAAGGTTTTCAGTTGCAAAAATCGGCTGACCTGCGGCAACCGTTCCGACAACAGGGACTGAAACAGTCTTGCTTTTTAAAGCTATCGCACGGCGTTTAACTTCTGATTTTTCAAGTAGACCGCGCTCTTTTAACCTGTTAATAATATTAAACACGGTCGCGGTGGACTTTATATTGCAAGCGCTGCAAACTTCGCGCACGCACGGGGCATAACCGTTTTCGGTAATAAACTTTTGTATAAAAGCAAAAACAGCTTCTTCGTTTTTAGTTTTTTCGATCTGCCTGTTCATTATTTTCCTCTTAAATTTATTTTATCAGAAAAGAAATAAAAAATCAAACAAAAGTTTGCTAAAATTCACTTGAATTTAAACGAATATAGTATTAAAATAAACTTGAGGTGAAAAAGTGAAAGAACATAAGAGGGAGTGCGTACTGTACGACAGGGAATGTATAGAATGCGGCGAATGCGATATATGCGATTTAGACCCGTTAAAAATTTGCGATAATTGCGGAAATTGTCTCGATATAAAGGATAGCGCAGTAATCAAAATAGATAAAATATTGCTCGACAATAAGGAGGAGTGATAGATATGAAGATACTAGTCAGCGGTCTTCTGAATACCGAAACAGACGTATCTGTGCGTCAGTTTCCAATTCAGTATTATCCGATAGATTATAATTTTTTCGGCATAGACACGTTTGTAGGCGGAGTGGCTTTTAATATTGCAAAGGCGCTGACTGTTTTAGGCGACAAGGTATGTTTAGCCTCGTTAATAGGGCGTGACATTTCTGCAAACCTGATAAAAAACGCATTGCAGGCATTATCAATTGATACAAAATATGTTAAAGCAAATCTTAAAAGAACGCCTAATTCCGCAGTTTTATACGATAACGAAGGTAAAAGGCAGATTTACTGTGATTTGAAAGATATTCAGGAAACTGAATATAATTTCGACCGTTCGATGATAAATGACGTTGATTTAGTCGTAGCCTGCAATATAAATTTCAACCGCTCGTTGTTGCGCATAGCAAAGGAAGAGGGGAAACTGATAGCTACAGACGTACATGTGCTTTATGATGTAAATGACGAATTTAATAGCGAATTTATGAAATATGCCGATATTCTGTTTTTAAGCGATGAGAATATCGGCGAAAATTATAAAGAATTTATTTTTCAGTTGGCAAAAACTTATAAAAATAAAATAATTGTAATGGGACGCGGCGCAGAAGGCACGGTAATTTACACTCGTGAATCAGATAGCGTAAAAGCATTTCCTGCTTTCAAAACCGAGAATGTTGTCAACACCGTTGGCGCAGGCGACTCGTTATTCAGCGCATTTTTACACTACTATGCTAACGGATATGAAGTATATGAAGCCTTGCGCAGAGCGCAAATATTTGCCTCGCATAAAATTACCTGTAACGGGGCGTCAAACGGCTTTTTAACGGAAAAAGAAATTGATAAAATAGCAGAAAATAATTAATCTTCGGGTTTGAGTTTTACCTTACCTGCGACAGCGCGGCGGTTTTCATCGCTAATAGCGGCATAATGCTTTCGGGTTGTATTTACATCCTTATGCCCTAAAACATCTGCAACAATATAAATATCACCTGTTGCCTTATAGAGTTGCGTACCGTATGTAGAACGCAATTTATGCGGCGAAATTTTTTTAAGAGGGGAGACTATTTTAGCATATTTTTGCACCATGTTTTCCACCGCACGGACAGTAATGCGTCCGCCGTTGCTTGAAACAAACAATGCGTTTGGCTCTTTTAAGTCCTCATAATTCATTTCCTTATAGTCAAGATATCGCTGCAAAGCAGCTGAAACATCCTCGTCAAAATACAAAATTGCTTTGTTTCCGCCCTTTCTGGTCACCACAAATGAATTATCTTTAAAATTAATATCATCGTTATTCAAACCGACAAGTTCGCTTATACGAATGCCTGTGCCGAGAAAAAGCATAAGAATGGCTCTGTCGCGAACTTTATTTTTTTCATGATATGCGCGTTGATGAGGGGAAAGCCCGTCACCTGTTTCAGCTGTTTCTATAATACTGAAAATTTCTTCCCCGTCAAGACGGATAATAGGTTTTTCGTGAAGTTTAGGTGTAGCAACTTTTGCAGTATTGTCAACACTGATAAGACCTTTATTAAAAAAAAGCTTAAACATTGCTCTTACAGAGGACAGTTTG
>RYWC01000043.1 GCA_003979335.1 Clostridia bacterium | reverse complement strand
GCACAAATGTGCGCGGCGGTTTTATTATAGAATTTATTTAAATGTTTTAAAAGTTATCTCGGGCCGAACTTCTTTCAACTCGCCTCCGCGCGAAACCGTCAACGTAACCGTATATCCGTTTCTTGCAGACAAAAGAGTATCTTCCAGATGATAACTTCTGTCTACCGCGCGCTCCTCTATCGTTCTCCCGGAACCGTCCGTAATCTTTATTTTTCTTATGGTATCGCCAACCTCTAACACACCGTCGCTTTCCGTTATGACGATTTTTTCCCTGAGTTCGGTTACGCCTTTTTCTTCGTTCCAATAAGAAAGCTGCGTCTTACTTTCAGTTCCGGCAGAAAGATGCGCCCTTGTAAGCGAAGAGTCCGACGCGCTGAAACCTTTAGTGTTGTAACTGTCGCGCATTAACTGCACAAGACGCTTTACATTGCTTGCAGGCAGAGCGTAGCCCATACTCTCGACACCTTCGGAAGATACTTTTGCGTTGACGATTGCCTTAATGCTGCCGTCCCTGCCGAAAAGCGCGCCGCCCGAGTTGCCCTCATTAATAGCCGCGTCCGTGCGTATAACGCTGTAATCGTTGTAATATTCGGAAACTTTTGGGAACCTGTCGGACAGGTTTAAAGAAACCGTTTCCCTCTCCTTTGTTATAAATCCGCGAGTCACCGACATACCCTGCGCCTCGGCATTGCCTACGGCATAAACTTCCTCGCCTACAAAAACATCGTCGTTTTCTGAAAAAGACGACGCCACAGGCTTTGCCGCTTTCAAATCAAATTCGGCTTCGTCCTTGTAAACTCCGCCGGAAGCCTTTAAAAGCGCAATATCGTATTTAACCGACGCACCTATTACGCTTGCTTTAAACCTGTTTTCAACAGAATTGTAATCGTTGTCGTGACCGTACAGATAGCAGTAAATATCTTCTGCGTAAATTTCTCTCGAAGCGTCGTTATAAATGACGTGGCAATTTGTGACGATGTAGGTTTCGCCCGTAGCTTCATCGAAATCCACAACAACGCCCGAACCGAACGACGTTGAGCCGCCGCCCGTTCTGGAAGTGAACTGCGCCGCAAGGCTTACCCCCGAGCGGAGAGAATAATTCATTGTTCTTTGAAGGCTTAAAGCGTTGTTAAGCTCATCGGGAGTATAGTTAAGATATTTTGACAAAAATTCGTCAACCGAAGAAACAAGCCCCTCGGACTTTGCAAGTTCATAAAACTGAAGCGCCGAAGCGTTTTGACCGTCTTTACCGTCCGCCCCGTCAGAGCCAGACGTCACAAAACAGCCGCCTAAAAACGCGGAAACGGCAACAGCCCCGACCGCCAATGGTATAATAAATTTTTTCATAATTATCCTTTCGGCGCAATCAAAGCGAAACGCCGTTTTTAACAAGAAGTTCACGGGCGGTATCCACACTGTCTGTGCCCGTAAGATTTTTTACGGGAGCAAACTCCTTTTCCCTCTCCACTTCGTAAGCGAGACAGCTACCCATTAGTCTGACCATATCCACTACTAAGGTTTCAAGCTTAAAACCGCAGGGCGACGAAGGTATGACCCTTTCACCGTCTTCCATATGAGGAATAGCCTTATCGGCTAGATGATAGGGAAGCTTGCCTGAAAGCGTCAGATTTAAATCGTGAACGTTGAAAAGATAGTTCAAGGTTACGCCGTAACGGTAAACAAGCTCGCCCTTTTTGGTCTTGTTTTTCAAGTCCTCCGGCATTTCGAAATACTCTACAATCGAAGGTTTTCCGTCCTCATTGCAAAGCACGCCCACTTTCTCTTCAGCACAGGCTTTTTTTACAACCTTTGCGCCGCAACGGCACTGTTTGAAAATGGTTGCGCCGATAAACGCTGGGTCGCAGATTTTCTGCAAGACGTTGTCAACGCTGTACACGTTCAGCCATTCAACGTTGTCCCTTTCCATAATACGTCCGAGTCCGCTGTTGACAAGCGAAGAATACCAGCCGCCGTTTCCGTTCGGAGCCAGCGAAACTCTGTTTTTTCTATCCAAGAACACTCTGCCGTTATAATCGCATGTCGGCGCGACGTCCTGAATGTAAAAATGCACCATATCGCGCGGATAGCCGAAGAAATTGTTTTTTTCGTAAAAAGCAACCGTTTCGTCGTTGTTGGAACGGCTGGTCATTATAAACAAATGGAAATATCTGCCAGTCTTTGAAACAACCTCTTTAATATTATCCATCTGAAGCTCAAAAATAGACAGTTCGCGCGTAACGCCTATATTAAACGTGCCTTTGGGTCCGTTATAGCCGAGGCGCGAACCCTGACCGCCCGCAAGAAGAACAGCCGCAACTTTACCCTCAGCCAAAAAATTCAAGCCCACGCTTTCAAACTGAAGCCTGCGCCTTTTTATTTCTTCCGAACTTACAGCGTTTATAGGTGTGATTTTACCGAGTTTTTTCTGTGATTGGTTTAAATTCTTTATGATGGAAAAGTTGGTATTTTCAATATCGTCCAACAGAACCAGTCTTTCGTCTTCGGTAAGCTCGCCGTAATACTGCAAAAGGTGTTGTTGCCCCCTCTCTTCAAGATATAATTTTGCCCTTTCGTAATTCATATTAAAACCTTAAAGTGTAAACAGAATAAAAATTAGCGGAAATTATATAAAATTTCCCTTAAATATTATATTATAACCCCTATATAAAGTCAATAAAATTGTTAAATTTGCGTGAACCTATTGAAAAACCAAAAATTTCGGTATATAATATATAAGTGAAAAAATCTTTGTAAATATACCGAAATATCCTTTTTATTTTGGGGGAGGGAAAAATGTTTTGTACGGAATGCGGTGAAAAATTAACGCTTATGTTTGCAAGCGGCGAGGGGCTTGTGCCTTATTGCAAGAGTTGCGGACAGTTCCGCTTTGCGCAGTTTGCAACGGCGGTAAGCATGGTTGTAACCAACAGAACGAAAGATAAGATATTGCTTGCAAGGCACAAGGGGCAGGAAGATTACATACTGTTTGCTGGCTATGTTAAAAAAGGCGAGACGGCGGAAAAAGCCGTAACGCGCGAATTCAAAGAAGAAACCAAACTGAATACCGTTAAGTTCAAATATATGTCTTCAAGGTATCACGAACCGAGAAACGTGCTTATGCTCGGGTTCCTGTCTATGGCGGAAGACGGCGAAGCGCAGATTGACGAAAAGGAACTTGACGAAGTAAAATGGTTTGATTTTGACGAAGCTTTGGAAGCCATAAGAAAGGACTCCACTGCGGAAGCGTTTTTAAAGAGCGCATTAAACGAAATAAAAAATTTCAAGTGAGGTTTAAATAAATGAAACTACTAATCAGCATAGGCGGATGGGTCGGCATAGGCGTTGCGGCAGTACTTGTTTTGGCGGTTATTATTTGGATTATCGCCACTTTCAACAAATTTGTCGGTATGGGCACCAACTGCGACGAATCTTTTTCAACGGTTGACATTTACCTTAAAAAAAGGTACGACCTGATACCCAACATAGTTGAAACGGTTAAAGGTTATGCAAAGCACGAAAGCGAAACGTTTATTAAGGTTACGGAAGCGCGTTCGAAAATGGCCGACGCTTCGACGCCCCAAGAAAAAATAGAGGCGGATAAGCAGTTTTCGCAGGCGATACGCAACTTTAACATGGTAATGGAAAATTACCCCGAGCTTAAAGCAAACGTAAACTTTATGGATTTGCAAAGACAGCTTAAATCAATTGAAAGCGAACTTGCAAACGCAAGAAAGTACTACAATGCAAACGTACGCGAATACAATAAAAAGGTGCGCTCTTTCCCCTCGCTTATCATAGCAAAAATGATGAAGCTTAAAACAAGACAGTTCTTTACAGTCGAAGTCGAAGAAGAAAGACAAAACGTCAAAGTTCAATTTTAAATTTATTTTATACGGCACTTACGGTGCCGTATGTTTTTAAACGGAAATATGAAAAAAATAAAAAACAAGTTTATACTTTACTTACTGCCGCTTTTTATATTAGTTTTGTCATCCGTCCTCTTTTTCTGTCCTTGGAAAACAGCTGCTGCGGAAACCTACTCTTCTACATACATTTCAGGCTACGACATAACTTACGACATACATTCCGACAGAACGATTGACATAACTGAAGATATTACGTTAAGCTTTTACGGAGACTCCGGCTTTATCAGAGACATTCCCGTAAACGGCGGCGAAAAAGTAATGAATGTCAAGGTATACCAGCTAAACGGACAGAAAGAAACGCACGTTTATTACGAAGTATTTTCCGAAGACCCACGTTTTATTTCCATAGATATAGGCGATTACAGCAGAAAGTATTCAGACTTTACTTACAGAATAAAGTATACTTACTGTATGACAAAGGCGCAGGAAGGCGAAAACCTGTTGGCTTTGACGCCCGTAGGCGCAGGCTGGGGTTGTGCTATTGAAAACGTAAAGCTTAAACTTATTCTCCCCGACGGCTATGTCGAAGACAGCGTAAAGTGCTTTACTTCAATAAATAGTACTGCAGGGTCTTTATTGCCCGTAAATACGTCATCCGAAAACGGCAGAACGGTAATCACTGCAGAAGCGGAAGAAATCAACGGTGAGTTCAATGAATGCCTCAGGGTAGATTTAGGATTCAAAGAGGGCACCCTTACCACCTTTTTTGATTTTACGCCCTATTGGTATATTATAATCGGAGCCGTTTTACTTCTTTTTATTATTGCCGTAAAATTTTTGTTTTTCAATAAGCGTAAAATACTGCCCGTTGTCAATTTTGAAGCCCCCGACGAAATGAGCCCTCTTCTTATGGGCAAACTCATCGACAATACGGTAAACGCAGACGATATAACGTCAATGATTTATTATTGGGCGGACAACGGATACATAAAAATAAACTTAGACGACAAAGACGAGCCAACTCTTATAAGGATATATAAAAGTTTGCCGGCACAAACGCCCGAATACGAAAAAACTCTTTTTGATGAGATGTTCAGAAAAAGCGAAACGGTTAAGCCGAGCGACCTTAAATATAATTTTTATACCACAATACAAAAAGTTAAAAAGCAAGTCAATACAAACGTAAAAGGACTTTATGACAGGAAAGGTTTTGCCGTTTCAGCCGTGCTGGCAATCTTCGGCGCATTGCTTACCGGGTTGGCACCGTTTATAATTGCGTTTACACAGATTTCATATACATACATTTTAATCGCCCCTTTCCTTTCAGTATTGCCGTTGATAGCAATTTACACGCTGTGCCTGGCAATCAAATACAACGTTTTAAAACTTAATGCAACCAAAAAAGCTTTGTACTGCCTAGGCGCAGCAGGCGTTTGGGTTTTGTTTGCCGTCATTTATATATTGGCGGTTCCCTCGTTTATAATAGCGTTGCTTCCTAAACTTTTGATATGCCTTGTAAGCGGATGGGCTGTGATTTGTTCCGTGCTTATAATCAGCAGAACTGAAAAATACACCGAACAGCTAAACGGAATTATAGGTTTCAGAAACTTTATCACTCTTGCCGAAAAAGACAGGCTTGAAAAAATGCTTGAAGAAGACCCTCAGCTTTATTATCACGTTCTTCCCTATGCGCAGGTGTTGGGCGTTTCCGACAAGTGGGAAGAAAAGTTTGCGCAAATCACAATAGAGCCGCCGCGCTGGGCAACGGGTTCTTTGACAAGCGACGTTTTATCTTTCTATATAATCAACAAAATGATTAGGAGTTCAGCCGCGACTATGACTTCCAATATGGTTGCGCGCCCCTCCTCTTCAGGGCTTTCCGGCGGAAGCGGCGGAGGTTTCGGAGGAGGAAGTTTCGGTGGTTTCAGCGGTGGCGGACACGGCGGAGGCGGCGGAAGATTCCGTTAAAAACCGTATAAAATTACCCCCCCCCTCGCATTTGCAGTAAATTTTTATGAACAAAAAAGCAAGGAATTTAAAAATTATTTTCCCTTGCTTTTTTGTTAAATTTTTTTTATAATCGATGTACGATAAACAGTAATTTTTAACGGAAAACATTAAAAATGTTAATAGAGAAATCACTTACTTCTTCAAGAATAACTGTACGAAACTATCAAAAATCAGACCTACCATATCTTACTGCAATGTGGTTTGACGAGGTAAACGGCAAATATATGAGCGACCCTACGGTGGAATATGTTGATAGCGATTTCCAAAAAGCTCTTGGCTGTCTTGAAAACAATCCCGACGGGTATTATTTGACGGTTGTTTTAAATGGTTCTGACAGGATAATAGGTTCTGCTTGTATTTTCCCTGACAAGAAAAAGGAAATATTCGATATCGGATATTGTATTCATAAAGACTATTGGGGAAAAAAGTTTGGTTCTGAACTGTTGGCTTTAATCATTACTTTTATACGCAACAATGGCGGCATTGAAATAACTGCGGAAGTTGCACAAGATAATATTGCATCGAATAGATTGCTTAAAAATAACGGCTTTAAGA
>RYWC01000042.1 GCA_003979335.1 Clostridia bacterium | reverse complement strand
TACTCCTGCGGAACTTCCCAAAAACGCGGCGATTTGGCTTGTAAACGCCATTGACTGGCTTATATCAATATAAATTTTAGTGTGCAGCTGTCTTTCGTCAAGATAAAGTTTTAAATACAGCGTTTCAAAACGGGCGTATGCGTTCCAATCGATTTTGGTTATATCGTCGCCCGGAACGTAATTTCTGTAATCGACAAACTCACAGGACGAACCGTACGTCCTGCTTTTATGATTGCCGCCGAAAAGTCCGGCTATATTATTTTTAAGAACGGTTTGCAACATTTCCACACGTTGCAAAAACGCTTCGTTTATCGCTAATTTCTTCATTGTCCGCTTTTCGCGCCTTTAAATAGTTACTAACACCGTTTACGGTTTACCGTTTTTTACTGCCTTATTTATTTTTTGCAGGCTTTTCTTTTTTAAGCTTTTTATCTTTCTTTTTTCCGTCTTCGGGCAAAGCTTCGGGCGCGTTGTCAATCTTTGCGCCGCAACCCATACAGAAAAGGTCGTTCTCTTTAACTTCCGTGCCGCAAACGGGGCATACTCCGCCGATTGCCGACGCCTTTTCCGCAGGCGCGTCCTTTTTATCGGCATTCTTAACGTCAAGTTTCCCGGTGCCCTTGTCCTTTGCATTTTCGGCGATGAGTTTGGAAATAACGTCGTCCACCGTAAGCTTTTCGTTTATGGCGGTATAGTTAATCTTCATCCTGTGCCTTAATACGGGATAAGCGAGCTCGTTTATATCTTCATACGAAACGTTGAATCTTCCGTCAATAAGCGCGCGCACCTTTGCCGCCGTGATAAGCGCCTGACCCGCACGGGGCGAGCAACCGTATTTTATATATTTTTTTGCGGTTTCGCCGCTGTCGGGAAGTTCGGGATGAGTGCGCGCCACAAGCCGCATTGAATAATACAATACGTCGGGAACGACGGGTACTTCCTTTGCAAGCTCGCGCATTGCGAGTATGGTCTTGCCGTCCACTACGGCGTCGGCGGTCTCCTCCATTGTGACCTGCGTCATATTGACTATGTCCGCAAGTTCGTTCACCGACGGGAACCCAACCAAAAGCTTGAACATAAAACGGTCCATCTGCGCTTCGGGCAGGGGATAAGTTCCGTCCTGTTCTATGGGGTTCTGCGTGGCAAGTACGAAGAAAGGCTCGTTTATTTTATAAGTTTTGTTTGCTACGGTAACTCTGTGTTCCTGCATTACTTCAAGCATCGCCGACTGCGTTTTGGGTGTCGCGCGGTTGATTTCGTCCGCAAGCACGAGGTTTGCAAATATGGGACCCTGCTGGAAAACGGTATTCATCTTTCCCGAAGCGTCCTTTTCGATTACATTGGTGCCCGTAACGTCCGAAGGCATTAAATCGGGCGTGAACTGAATCCTTGAAAAAGGAAGCTCCAACGCTTTGCCGAGGGTACGGACAAGCCTTGTTTTACCTACGCCGGGCACGCCCTCCAAAAGCACGTTGCCGCCTGCAATTATGGCGATAATAACGTTGTTTACAATGTCTTCCTGACCTACTAAGTCTTTTTTGATTTCCTCTTTGATTTTGGAAACCGAATGGCTGAAATTCTCAACCTGCGCCTTGTTATCCATATCTGACCTCTCAATTATTCTTATTTGCGTTTAACTGTGCGAAGTAAGCAATCATTATTTCCGCCCACTCCTCTTCCGAAATCGTGCCGTCCGCCAAAGCCGCCTGCACGCGCTCGTAGTAACCGTCGTTTATTGCTTCGCCGACTTTTATATACCCTTTTACAGGGTCGTAGAAAGGCGTATCGTTTAAATCAAGTCCGCCGTTGCCCTTATTTATATCAGGGTCCTCAGTCTCGCCGTCGTCGGGGTCGCCGCCGGGGTTCTCCGTTTCGCCGTCGTTGCCGCCCGGTTTATTCAAGGAAAAAATTTCGTAAAGCCTGTTTATGACGTAAACCTCTTCTTCGGAGTTCAGAGTCTTCTGTTCTTCGGTTACGCCGTCCGCCTCGTTCGCGTCCTTTACCGCGTTGCGTATGTTCGTCACGGTGTTCTCTACAAAGGCGGTAAGACTGCTTTGCGAAACGCCCGTTTGCAGAACAGTTTTAAGCCCTTCCAGCTCGTAAAGCATTCCCGTCTTTGCCGCCGTGTCCGCCTTGCGCGAAGTCCGCACATAATAAATAAGGTCGTCAAGCGCCGCCCACTCCCAATCGGTAACGTCTCTCGGCGGTTCGACGGGCGGCAGAGGCTTTCCCGTCTCGGTTTCGGCAACGGGTACAACGGCTGCCACAACAGGCACCGCCGCCGCGCCGCACACTATTACTGCCGCGCACAGAACCGTCAGCACGATATTTTTAAAGGGCAACAAGGATAATTTTACTCCGTTTAAAGCAGAGCCCGCGTTCGTCCTTTGAAGCTCGTAAACCTCGCCCGTCTCTTTGCGGAACTCGTAAGCGGTCTGCACCCTCTCCTGCAAGCTCAGCTCGCTGTCAAGAAGTTTTGCTATTTTTCTGTCGTCGGTCCTTAAAAATATAAACGCCACTCCGCCGCCTGTCGCAAAAGCGCCGACGCCTATCAAAAGATAATAAACCCAAAACAGATTTACACCGCAGAGCCTGCAAGGCACAAAGACCGCGTTTACGGCAACCGCCGCCGCGGCAAATCCTGCAAGAAGGCACTTTATAAGTATGAAAAGCCATACTCTTTTTTTGAACTTTCTGAAATTTTCGTTCATAATTTTTTCCGTTTCTTTTAAAACCGCTTTCGGCTATTCCGCTTTTCCGCGGAATAGCCTCTGCGATTGAAATAATTCAATTACTGTTTTGACAGCGTGAACGAACTGAACCCGTCGTTATACGCAACGCTGTTTTTGTCGGCGCTTATAGTTCCCCATACAGACTGATGTTCGAGATCACCGGGTATATCACTGAAAGAATAAGAACCGTCTTCCTCAAGCTTCAACGTCACTGTGTAACGACCGCTATCGTTGTTTTCAATTAAAGCCGACGTAAAATCTTCATTTACCTTCATTGTTACGCTGAAACCTGCGCCATCGTTTCCCGTATACACAAACAAATTGGTTGCGGGAGGTTCTTCAACCTTTTCGGTAAGGGTCTTATCGCCGAAAAGCAATGTGTCGCCAAAAGTTACCGTTACAGTAGCGCTGTCGTCCCCGTATTTTACAAACGTATAAACATTACCGTTCTGTTCCTTCAGACCGTAGTCCACTCCGTCTGCGGTTAATGCCCTTTGCCCGAACCTCAAGGTTTTATCCTCGCCGTCTACATTGTAAGTATACTTTTTTCCTGCATAGTCGTCGGGAATGCTATATTCGAGTTCGAGTTTCGAACTATACGCAGTATTGTTTGTGCAGACAAGAACGTCGCCTACTTCAAGAGTGAACGATTTAACCGAATTAAGCTGTACTCCGTTTAACGTAAGTATAAACGCATGACCGTATGACCTCATAAAACAACCCGAAACTTTGGATGTAAAGTATACTGTTGAATTAGCGGACATTATCATTGTAAAGCTTCCGTCAGTCAAAGTCAAATCATAAGGTTTGACCGCGCTGCCTTCTTTTGCCGTAACTTGCATATTTACCGTCAAAGCCGCCGAACTGTCTATGTTAAAGTAAATATTTTCGCCGGCAGGTATGATTACGGTAAATTTCGTACTAGACTCTTCGAACGTGGTAAGCTTCGTGCCGTTACCAAGCGTTACCGTAAAGTTTTTAGACGCCGTAACTATAACATTACTGCCGTAAGTCGATACGATATGATAATTGTTACTGCCTATTATCATACCCGTGCTTGCCGTGTAATTATCCGTTTCTTCAACTTTTGCAAAGTTGACATCCTTTGCGTTTGCCGAAAAATCGGGGCGCAATATGACGGGCAGTATTTTGGTTGTGACGTATTCGTTGGAACATCCCACCATTACAGTTACCGTGCTATATGCCGGAACTTTCAGTTCGGTTTGCGCGTAAGGGTTGTAATCTGCGTCGTAACCGTAATATTTGCCTTCGTAAATGAAATATGCAAACTGTGTTGCTCCATAATATTTAAACGTTCCCAAAGAAAGAAGCAAATCTTCGTCTTCCGCGGTTACGGAAACGTAAATTTTAGTCTGCGGTTTATTTATTTCAACATTGTAGGTGCCTGTGCCCGTAAACTCATAAGGGTTCGTTTCCGTGCCCGGCTCGGTGACAACTTTATAATTAACCTCATCCGATGTAGTAAGCGTGAAACCCATTTTAAGCTGCGCGTCCGACAAAGTTATAGCGCTTATATCGTTGCCCGTAAACTCTTTTCCGTCGCAAACTATCTTAAATTCATACTCGCTTGTGAATTTCAGACCGTAAGCATCGGCAAACGACGAAATACCGGTGTATTTATAGTCGCCCGAGGCAGATACCGAACCTTGACCGTTCGTAACGTTAAGTTCCGTACAGTCTTCAGAACCGATGCTATCAGACTTAATTTCAAACCATATAAGGTCACATTTGATTCCTTTGAATTCAATGGTTGCCGTAAGATTATCTTCCGTCACCTCGAAGGTACCCCAAGGATTATCATTAGACATCCCTTGTTTCCAACTTAAATTTACAAAACCGTAATCAACTCCGTTTACTTTATAGCCGATAACGTGACTGTCGACAGAATCTGTATTTTTTGCTCCGCATATTTTGTAAGTCCCTGCCGCAGGCGCATTGAATATCACCTTATAACTTTTACCGCTTACAGGCGATTCCAAAGTAAACTTTTCCACGCCCATTGTAAGCTCTTCCTGAACGTTTTTTTCAACCTTAATCGATGCGCTTGTAGAACTACTTCCAAAATTGCCTATATTCAGACACAAAAGCGTACCAGCAGTAAGCTTAACAACTTGTGTATCAGTCAGGTTAAAATCATAACTATTGCAACCGTTGATATTTTTAGTATCGGCAGGCACATCAACAAAAATAAACAAATAATCTTTGCAATTGCCGTTCTGGTCGCCCAAAGAAGTGATTTTATATTCTCCCGTTTCGGTAACTTTAAAGAATCCGTTGTTATTGGTAAATTCGTCACGGTTTAAAGTCAGAATACTTCCGTCTGTAACCAAGTCTTTTAAAACTATTTGTTTCTTTACCAAAGTATCTACGAGGGTTCCGGAAGTGTTGTAAAGTTCAACGCGGATATCATCACCCTCACCGATAATTTTTAAATCATAGGTGACTTCATAAAAAGCAGTCATTTCAGGATTACCGTCTTTGTCCAAAACCGGCTCGCCGTCTTTGTCCAAAACCGGGTCTTTTTTATAACCTATAACTGTATATTTTTCACCGTCATAATTTTTTATAGTAACAGAACGGCTGTTTCCCCAAGTCTGATAACCATTTATATTCTTTATGCTTTGAATTGCCCCTACAAGTTCTATTTCGTTAGGCAAAGGAAGTTTTTGGGGAACTTCTATACCGGGGTCTCCCGTTCGATTATAAGTTTCACCGTTTAATAACACAGCAACCGTAGCGCCGTCCGAATCTTTAACAATAGAAATATTGTATTCGTTACGGAAAACAACTCTGGAAAGAACAGTATCAAAACGCGTGCCCTCAAAATCGGCATAGAACCTTTTTGTAACTGCGCCGTCTTTAATATAACCGCCGCCCGATGCATAAATACATATCTCTTTGTTGTCTTTTTGGTATACGCCTGCAAAATCCGAAAGCTCCGCTTCCACCACTTTACTTAGAAGAAGCTCGATTTTCCCGAAAGTTTCGTAGAGACTATAACCCGTCGCAGTCTCTTTAAGCTCGTAATTTTTTTCATCAACCGAGAACTTAACCACGTTCGCGTCCCCACCCACATAAGTTACGGGGGTCGTAGAAGAGTTAAGCGTTACCTGCTTTTTATCCCTGTCGAAAACTAGTACTGTATTTCCGTTATCAGATGCAAATTTACCGCTTTCCCAACCCGTTGCAGGCAGGGGTTCGTCAGTAGCTTCGTTTACAATTAAGCCGACTTTGACATCGTTTGCAACAGCGCCGTCGGGACAGTCGAGAATAATTATTACGCTTTCACCTTTTTCCAAGCTGACACTTTTTACGCCGTTAGCCGCGGAATAATAAACTCCGTCATCGTCCTTATCGGTCGTATAGCGGCATTTTCTGCTGTTTAAATTTGCAAAATTGAGGGTAAACCTGCCCTTGACTTCCGCAGTAAATTTAAAATAAAGTTTATCCAAATCGCCGAAAGCCAACATACGCTGACTGTTGAGCGTAAGAATCACCGCATCATTTTCACAGTCGCCCGTAACGTGCAACTTTTCCCACTTTGCGTAAATTGTGGTGTCTTCGGTCAGAACGGAATCGAAACTAAATTCTTTCGTACATTCCGCGTCGGAATACCACCCGATAAATTCATAACCGTTGCAAGTCGGGTCGTCGGGTTTTGTAGCTTTGTCGCCCTCTTCAACGGACTGCGCCTCAACTTGTTCGCCGTAACCTTTCATATCGAAAGTTACCGTATGTTTTGCTACGGGCAGACCAACGTCATAAT